>CAZBUX010000199.1:0-3493 GCA_964495185.1 uncultured Rickettsiales bacterium
ACCGCGACGGCAGCAAATTGTCGCAGCCGCTCAACGCCGCGGTGGCCGCCGAGCTCTTCGACGACACTGCCGAGGACGACAAGCAGGCCGCGCGCGACCTGCGCCAGCCGCAGGTGATCGCCGAGCGCATCGTCGAACGCATTATTAAGCAGGAACGCGCCAAGCTGCCGGAACGCCGGAAAGGCTACACTCAGAAAGCCTCCGTCGGCGGCCACAAGGTCTACCTGCGCACCGGCGAGTACGAAGACGGCAAGCTCGGCGAAATCTTCGTCGACATGCATAAGGAAGGCGCCGCTTTCCGCTCGCTGATGAACAATTTCGCCATCGCGGTTTCCATCGGCCTGCAATACGGCGTGCCGCTGGAAGAATTTGTCGACGCCTTCACCTTCACGCGGTTCGACCCGTCGGGCATCGTTGAAGGCAACGAGACGATCAAGATGTCCACCTCGATCCTCGACTACATTTTCCGCGAGCTGGCGATCTCCTACCTTGGCCGCCACGATCTCGGCCATGTCGAGGCGGGCGACCTCCGCTCGGATTCCATCGGCCGCGGTGATGGCGATTCCACCAGGTCGCAGGATCAGGCGGAATTCCCCTTCCACCGCGCCACCAGCAACGGCTTCGTGCGCGGCAAGCTGCCCAAGCTGATCGTCTCCAACGTCACGCAGGCGCACGGTTCGCTGGCGCTGGCCGAAGAGCCGGTCACCGGAGTCCAGTCCTATGCCGCGCCCGCTCCGCAGGAAGGCATGATCGTGCAGGTCGGTGTCTCGGTACAAACCAAACCCGCCGACCAGATCCGCGAAAAAATCCGCGTCGCCCGCGCCAAAGGCTACGAAGGCGATGCCTGCGGCGAATGCGCGAATTTCACGCTGGTGCGCAACGGCACCTGCCTGAAATGCGATACCTGCGGAAGCACGAGCGGTTGCTCGTAAAGGAGGAATGAATAGATAAAAGCTTTTTTGGGTATGTTATATTTCCGACTCTTACCATTGCACATCTTTCAATGGTAGAAAGCTGTAAGACCCAAGATACTTGTCCGATTAAGTATTCTGTTGGTATTGAGACAATTTATACAAACAGCTCTTCAGCAACGGCAACTATTTCTTCGACAAGCTATAACATTGTAAATTCCTAAGCATACATTGAGCTAATAAAAAGGCGGGGGCGCAGTCTCCCGCCTTTTCTTATTCCCGTCATTCCCCGAATCTTGCTTTAGCAAAATGATTGGAGAATCCAGTTCACCCCTCCACCCGCAGGAGGAAGGGATATGATCTTCCCCCTTCCGGGCCATATCATCACAGCCTACACTTAACCGTCACTGCGAGCGCAAGCGAGGCAATCCAGTTTAAGCGCCGTGGGCGCGATATAATATCTGTCCGTGCCATAGACTGGCGCGCCGGATTGCTTCGCTTGCGCTCGTAATGACGAGCACTGAAATAACAATGGCTTGGCTAAAAGATGCAAAGAAATGCAATGTTATGCAATGTTTTCTAAGCCCAATGGCGCCGAGCCGCAGCTAAGCGACGGATATTCCGCAATACCGCCCCGAAACAAGCGGTTCCAGGCGGCCAAAAACGGCACGAACCGCGCCGCAAACGGCTGGAAACGGGTGCGGGGAGGTTCGAAGCGGGCAGGGGGCCGGTCAGGTTAGCCGGTTTTCTGCTTCTGCGATTGCGGCAGCAGGGCGGGCTTCTTACCCAGCCAGTCGGCGGCGGCCTGTGCGCCGGAGTCGTGGAGATGTTCGAGGAAATTCCACTCGGCGTTGAGCTTGCTCGCGCGGCCTGAACTCGAGAGGATATCCTGTGCGTCGATGGTGTGGACGGTCACCGGCGCTTCGCCCGCAGCGAGGCGCTGGTTATAAAGCTCGATGGTTTTCAGCTCCTGGAACAGCACGGAGTTGAAGCCGATCTCCAGCGCGCGGTCGAGGATGTCGGTGGCGGCGGTGGGGACGTCGTCCACCTGTGTCGGGTGGACCTGCACCAGCACGATGTCGCGCGCGTCGGTTTTTTCCACCAGCGGGGTGAGTGCCGGGCAGGCGGACAGGCTGCCGTCCCAGTAGGGCTCGCCGTCCACTTCCACCGTTTTGAAAATAAACGGCAGGCAGGCCGACGCCATCACCGCGTCGAGCGAAATGCTGGTGTGGTCGAAGACGACGCCCTTGCCGGTGCGTGCATGGGTGGCGTTGATGAAGAGCTTGATGGGAGATTTTTTATTAAGCGCGTCGAAATCGACCATCTCGTCGACGATGCCGCGCATGGGGTTGATGTCGAACAGGTTGAACTGCGAGGGGGAAAAAATGCGCGTGATGTAATCCAGCGCCAGCGTCGAAGGCGAAAAATCCAGACCGACATTGCTCAGGAACTTATCGACGACGTTAGCGCGAAGCGGCAGTAACCCTGCAGCGATGCTTACTTTTTTCCAGAAATCCTTTAGCGCGTCGCGCGCGCCCGTGCGTCCGCCGTTGAGCATGCCCTGCGCTGCGACCACCGCCAGCATCGCACCGCCGGAAACGCCGCTGATGGCTTCGACCTTCACGCGCTCGTCGCGCAGCAACTGGTCGAGCGCGCCCCATGCGAACGCCGCATGCGTGCCGCCCCCTTGCAGGGCGATGGAAATGTTTCGTACGGTGGTCAGCGGTGAGGTGGGCATGTTCGGTTACCCTGAAATGGAGGATGCCGTGCGATTATACCACAGCGCCGCGCAAAGCACTACTCGCCAGTGAAAACCGGTTTTCGCTTTTCATTGAACGCGTTGATGCCTTCGTGCCGGTCGCGCGTGTTGAGCAGTGTATGATAATGCGCCAGTTCGCGGGTGAGCGCTTCACTTACCGGCGCACCGGTATTTTCGCCGACCGAGCGCTTGATCGCCTTCACGGCCAGCGGTGCGTTCGCCGCGATCGCCTGCGCCGTTGCGATGGTTTCGGGAAGCAATGTATCGATAGTGCAGATGCGGTTCGCCATGCCCCACACGAAGGCTTCGGTGGCGTTGAAACTCCGGCCGGAAAAAATCAGTTCGCGCGCACGCTTATCGCCGATGGCGCGCACGAGCGCCTGCGCGCCGCCGAGCCCCGGCATGATACCGAGTGTCGCTTCCGGCAGGGCGAATTTCGCCCCCTCCGAGGCATAGATAAAATCGCACGCCAGCGCCAGTTCCAGCCCGCCGCCAAATGCCGCGCCGTTTACCGCCGCGATGACGGGCAGGGGGCACGCCATCAGCCCGTGCAGCGCCGCCTCGAACGCTTCGTGCTGGCTATGCCACGCCGCCTCGTCCATGCCCCGGCGTTCCTTAAGGTCGGCCCCGGCGCAGAAGCTTTTGCCCTGCCCGGTGAGGATTACGGCCCGGTAATCGGTTGATTGGGAGGCGAATGTCCGGAAAACCTCCGCCAGCTCCCCGCCCATACGCTTATTCAGGGCATTGGCGGCTTCCGGGCGGTTAAACGCCACCATGGCCACGGCGGGCGCGGCTAAACTTACGGAAAGCGTGGCATAAGCTG
>CAZBUX010000200.1:0-3455 GCA_964495185.1 uncultured Rickettsiales bacterium
TTGCGCTTGTGCGGCATGGCGGAGCTGCCTTTCTGGCCGGGGGAGAAGAACTCCTCCGCTTCCAGCACTTCCGTGCGCTGGAGGTGGCGGATTTCGGTGGCCAGCCGTTCGCAGCAGCTGGCGACGACGCCGAGCGTGGCGAAGAACATGGCATGCCGGTCGCGCGGGATGATCTGCGTGGAGATGGGTTCGATCGCAAGGCCCATTTTCTTCGCCACATATTGTTCCACATACGGATCGATATTGGCGAACGTGCCGACCGCGCCCGAGATGGCGCAGGTGGCGATTTCCTTGCGGGCGGCGGTGAGCCTGTCTTTGCAGCGCTCGAACTCGGCGTAATAACCGGCGAGTTTTAGCCCGAAGGTGACCGGTTCGGCGTGGATGCCGTGGCTGCGGCCTACGGTGGCGGTGTTCTTGTGTTCCTTCGCGCGCTTCTTCAGCGCCGCGAGGAGCGCGTCGACGTCTTTGATTAAAATATCGCTGGCGCGCGCCAGCTGAACGGAAAGGCAGGTATCTAAAACGTCCGAACTGGTCATGCCCTGATGCAGGAACCTTGCGTCCTTGCCGACATATTCCGCGACATTGGTGAGGAACGCGATGACGTCGTGCTTGGTTACGCGCTCGATTTCGTTGATGCGCTCGGCGTTGAACTTGCCTTTCTTCCAGATGTTTCTGGCGGCTTCCTTAGGGATTACTTTAAGTTCCGCCAGCGCGTCGCAGGCATGGGCTTCGATTTCGAACCAGATACGGAAGCGCGTATCGTCGCTCCAGATGGAGGCCATTTCGGGGCGGCTATATCTTGGGATCATTTTATTTGCTTTCGAGAATTTGGCTTTAATAAGCTATAAAACACATATATAGCCAGCGCATAGAAAAATGACAAAATACCTAATATCGCGTAAATAAAAGGTGATGGGCCAATATCTTTGATCCAGAGAGAGTTAGTAACGGAATATAAGAGGATTGAATATAATGCCCCACAGGCAAGCAGGAATAGCAATTTTTGCCATGTAAGATTATCTGGATTGTAGAAGATATAAAAAAACCGCATGCCGATAATCTAATACTCCACCGGCACCGGGTCAAGCGAGCGCCAGAGATACCACGTCGCCACGGAGCGGTAGGGTTTCCAGCGTTCCGCGAGCTTTTTTACCTCGTCGATGTGCATTTTCTCGCTGTCGTTATAATGGCGGAAAATGCCCTTTTGCAGGCCAAGGTCGGCCACCGGGAACACGTCGGGACGGCCAAGGTGGAAGATCAGGAACATCTCCGCGGTCCATTTGCCGATGCCCTTAATGGAGGTGAGTTCCTCGATGATCTCCTCGTCGCTCATCTTCGGCCAGCGTTTGATGGTCTTTGCGTTTTCGATGAAATGCTGCGCCAGCGCCTGCATATACACCACTTTACTTGCCGAAAGCCCCGCGCTTCGAAGCAGCGTGGTATCGGCGACAGCGACGGTTTCCGGTTTCGCGGTCCCCACCACCATCTCGAATTTCCGCCACACGGAATCGGCGGCTTTCACCGAAATCTGCTGCCCGATGATCGAGCGCGCCAGCGTGTAAAATGCATCACCTTTCAAAGCGAGGATTTCACCCTCATAGGAAGCGATGATTTTTTTCAGCGTCTTGTCGCGTTTGCCAAGATGGGCTTTTGCCTCGTTCCAGTAAGCTGGCGAGGTCATTGCCTGAGAAGCCCGCCGAGCGTCGCAGCGGCGGCAACCACCGCATGGCTGACACCTGCGATATCGGCTTCCGAAAGCGTGCGGTCCATCGCCTGTAAAGTGATCTTCACTGCGACGGATTTTTTGCCCGCATCGACGCCTTTGCCGGTGTAAACGTCGAACAGGGTGATATCGGTGATAAGCTCCTTGCTCGCCTGCGACAGGCTTTTGAGCAACTGCGCGGCGGTGACCTTCTCATCGAGGATAAACGCGAAATCGCGCTCCACCGCCTGGAATTCCGACACTTTGAGCGAAGCCTTCGCTTTACCTTTGGCGCGCGGCAGCGGGATGGCGTCGAAGAAAATCTCGAACCCCGCCACGCGGCCTTCAAGATCGAAAGCCGTGGCAACTGCCGGGTGCAATTCGCCGAAATACCCAAGAACGGTTTTACCCTGCATGAACGCACCCGAGCGCCCGGGATGATACCACGCAGGCGCGGTGGCGGTGACGTCACATTTATTGATACCGAGCGTTTGTAACACGGCCAGCGCGTCGGCCTTGGCGGCGAACGCGTCGGCGGGGCACTCACCCTGCGTCATCAGCCCCTGCGAATGGCAAAGATATTGGGCGACGCCGCTGCGGATGCCGCCTACGACCATACGCTGGCCGGTGGGCGTGATGTCGTGGTATTGCAGCCCAACCTCAAAGAGGTTCAGGTTTTTTATCCCGCGGAAGGCATTGCGCTTCGCTGCGTCCAGAAGGTTGGGCAGCAGGGAAGGGCGCATGGTGTCGAGATCGGCGGAAATGGGGTTCAGCAGTTTCAGCTTCGCGTCGCCGCCGCCGAACAGCCTGGCCTGCGCTTCCGGCAGGAACGACCATGTGCAGGCTTCCATGAACCCGCGCCCGGCAAGCAGGCGGCGGGCGGTGGAAACGCGCTTCTGCGCCATGCTGAGTAAGGGTTTGCTGATGCCGGGGAGTTTGGGCAGGCTGGCGGTGGGAATGTTGTCGTAGCCGTGGATACGCAGGATTTCCTCCACGAGATCGGCCTCGCCCTCGACATCGGCGCGCCATGAGGGCGGGGTGACGTTGCTCGTTGCCTGTTGCTCGTTGCTCGTAAAACCCAGTGTGGTCAGGATGCGGTTGCATTCCTTCGCGTCGATCGTTACGCCGCCCAGCGTTTTGACGCGCTCGTGGTTGAAGGTGATGCTGCGTTTCCATTCCGGCGTATTGCCTGCGGTCACGAGCTGGCTGGCGGTGCCGCCGCAGAGCTTCTGGATCATGGCCACAGCGAGCTTCGCGCCTTCTTCCACGAAGGCGACATCGACGCCACGCTCGAAACGGTAGCGCGCGTCGGAATTGATCTGGAGTGTACGGCCGGTAGTGGCGACATGGGTGGGATCGAAGAGCGCGACTTCGAGGAAGACATCGGTGGTGGCTTCTAAGCAACCGGAGCCTTCCGCGCCGATGACGCCGCCGACGGCCTGCGGGCCGGATTCGTCTGCGATGACGCACGTGCCTGCGGTAAGCGCGTATTCCTTGCCGTCCAGCGCCTTGATTTTTTCGCCTGCGTTTGCATCGCGCACGGTGAGGTTGCCTTTCAGCTTCGCCGCGTCATACACGTGCAGCGGGCGGCCAAGGTCGAAGGTGAAATAATTGGTGATATCCACCAGCGCCGAGATTGGGCGCAGGCCGATGGCTTCCAGCCGTTGTTTCAGCCATGCCGGGCTTTCGCCGTTTTTCACGCCGGTGATGTGGCAGCCGATGAATTGATGGCAGTTGGGGGTGGTGATGGAAA
>CAZBUX010000201.1:0-3445 GCA_964495185.1 uncultured Rickettsiales bacterium
CCTGCACCCGATGCACCCGCTCCGGACGCTCCGGCTCCTGACGCACCTGCACCCGATGCTCCCGCTCCGGACGCTCCGGCTCCTGACGCACCCGCTCCGGATGCTCCGGCTCCGGACAGTCAGCCCGACAGCATTCCTGACCGCGTGGCGCCCGATTCGCCGCCTGACGCACCTGCACCCGATGCTCCCGCACCGGACGCTCCGGCTCCTGACGCTTCGCCTGACTATGTCGGCGAGATCATCGATCCGCTCGATCGCCCCGTTCTCTCGCTGCGCGACTACGAAGTGCTGGACGTGAACGACTTCCCGTACGTTCTGCCCTACGCCAACTTCCCGGGTGCTCCGAACTACAGCATCCTCGGTGGTGGTATCAACGTACCCCCGCAGACAGGCCTGAGCCCCGCCCAGCTCGGTGGCTTAGCTCCCGCAGCCGGTGGCAACGCTGAAGCACAAAACGAAGATGAAGACGCCATCAAAAAGGCCAAGAAGTTAGGCAAGCTCGCCCCTGCGGCGGGTGGCCTCGCCGGTACGACCAATACTAACGTACAGGCAGCCAACAACTTCCTGGATGCAGGCTGGAGTAAGCCCGCACAGTAATCATGGCTCGTCTTTGATGATCCACTTTAAATACGGCAGGTAAGATTTTTTACCTGCCGTATTTTCTTATGCGGAGGGCCACGCTCCTTCGCTACGCTCAGGATGATAACATAAAACCATTATGACCCCAAAACGCCTCATCATCGGTATCAGCGGCGCGTCCGGCGCGATCTACGGCATCGAGCTGCTGAAAGCGCTGAAAATCGCGCGGGTAGAAACGCATCTCATCGTGTCGAAAACGGCGCAGATCACCCTCGCCCATGAAACGCCCTACACCCTGCCGCAGGTGCATGCGCTGGCCGATCATTATTATTCCAACGCCGACCTTTCCGCTTCCGTCGCCAGCGGCTCATTTAAAACCGACGGCATGATCGTCGCCCCCTGCTCCATGCGCACCCTGTCGGAAATCGCCACCGCCCATGCGTCGGGCCTGATCAGCCGTGCCGCCGACGTGGTGCTGAAAGAACGCCGCCGCCTCGTGCTGCTCGCCCGCGAAACACCGCTGAACAACGCCCATTTGCGCAACATGCTCGCCGTGTCGGAGATGGGGGGCATCATCGCCCCGCCGGTTCCGGCCTTCTACAGCAAGCCCGAAACCGTCGAAGCGCTGGTCGCCCACACGGTCGGCCGGGTGCTGGACCTGTTCGAAATCGAGTCGGGGCTGGTTAAGCGTTGGGAAGGCGTGGAGTAAATTTTAAGTAAATTAATACCTTAATATCATTATAAAATAGTAGGCTATGCCACGTTTTTTTGCTATAATCGCCGGAGAATGAGGGTAGCCGCCGCAGGCGTAAGATGCTCGCGGGGAAGCGTTATTCACGAAAAAAACCGATAATTGAAGATACGATATCATGAACGAAGACCTCCTCCTGATCAAACAACTGGAATCCCTGCGCGCGCAGCATCGTGACCTCGATGACAAAATCAGCGTCAATTCCATCGACGAATTCACCCGCAAGCGCCTGCAGAAAATGAAGCTGCACCTGCGCGATGAAATCGCCCGCCTCGAAATGATCGTCTATCCCGACATCATTGCCTGATTTGTCAATCACCCCCGCCACCGCACCGCTCCCGCTTACCGACATCACCATCCGCTCACTGGGCGGACTCGGCGACGGCATCGTCGATTATGAAGGCAGCCCGCTTTTCGTCGCCAAAGCCTGCGCGGGCGATAAGCTCCGCGTACGCATCAGCCGCCGTTCGGCACAGGAATTCACCGGTGAAATCGTAGAAATCCTCGAACCCGGCCCCGACCGCCAGGACGCGCCCTGCCCCCATTACAGCGAGTGCGGCAGTTGCTCGCTGCAACATTTGAAACCCGCCGCCTACCAGCAGTTCAAGCGCGACCGGCTGGCCAGCGCCCTGCGCCAGTCCGGCTACGGCGAACAACAGGCCGGGATCACTTTCTTAGAACCCGCCACCCGCCGCCGCGCCGATTTTTCGCTGACATGGCAGGGCGGAAAGCTCGCGCTCAGCTATTACAAGCTCGGCAGCCATACGCCCACGCCCATCAGCCAGTGCCTTATCCTTGAGCCGGAATTACAGGCGTTCCTGCCTAAATTGCCGCCCGCGCTTGCGGCGCTGCCGTTCATTCGCCAGTGCAAGGCCGTAAGCATCACCGCCGCCGATAACGGCATCGACGCCGTCATCACCATGCAGGAACGCAAACCCGAATACGACAAGGCGCTGGCCGCCATGGCCGCTTCCGTCGGGCTGGCGAGGCTTTCGGTGAGCGTGCGCGCCGGGGAATTCTATATCGTGCATGAGCCAGCGCCCATCGCCATCCGCGCCGACGGCCTCGAAATCGCCGTCCCGCCCGAAGCCTTCCTGCAGGCCACGCGCGAAGGTCAGGCGATGATGATCGCTTTCATACAGGACGCCATCAAAGGCGCAAAAACCGTGGCCGACCTCTTCTGCGGCGTCGGCACCTACAGCTTCCCGGCCAGCCGCAGCGCCTTCGTCAGCGCCTTCGAGAGCGACCGCACCATGACCATGCAGATGCGTCATAATATCGACCAGCTCGGACTTGCGAAAAAAGTGAATATCGCCCGGCGCGACCTGTTCAAAACCCCGCTGGTGCCAAGCGAGATGAACCGCTTCGACGCCGTCATACTCAACCCCCCGCGCACGGGTGCTAAAAACCAGTGCCAGCAACTGGCTGTTTCCAAGGTAAAAACCGTGGTCATGGTGTCGTGCAACCCGGCCACCTGGGCGCGCGACGCAAAAATCCTGAAAGATGCGGGATATAGCCTCACTAAAGTACAGGGTATCGATCAGTTCGTCTGGAACCCGCATTTCGAAATCGTCAGCCTGTTTACGCGTTAAGGCTTGCAAAATCCCTCTATTTCCCGTACTTCAGCGCCATGACCGACCTCTCCCATATCCGCAATTTCTCCATCATCGCCCATATCGATCACGGCAAGTCCACGCTTGCCGACCGTTTGATCGAATTCTGCGGCGGACTGGAAAAGCGCGAGATGGTGGAACAGGTGCTCGATTCGATGGAAATCGAGAAAGAGCGCGGCATCACCATCAAAGCGCAGACCGTACGGCTAAAATATAAAGCGAAAAACGGCGAGACCTATACGCTGAACCTGATGGATACCCCCGGCCATGTCGATTTCGGCTATGAAGTATCGCGCTGCCTTGCCGCCTGC
The DNA here is from genome assembly GCA_964495185.1 of uncultured Rickettsiales bacterium. GTDB lineage: Bacteria > Pseudomonadota > Alphaproteobacteria > Rickettsiales > SXRF01 > CAZBUX01. Next base: position 3,255 of record CAZBUX010000201.1, read on the forward strand.
GAAGGTTCGCTTCTGGTGGTAGACGCCTCGCAGGGCGTCGAAGCGCAGACGCTCGCCAACGTATATAAGGCGCTGGATGCCGGACATGAGCTGGTGCCAGTGCTCAACAAGATCGACCTGCCCGCCGCCGATACCGATCGCGCCAAGGCGCAAATCGAGGAAGTCATCGGCATCGATGCCTCCGACGCCAT
>CAZBUX010000202.1:0-3431 GCA_964495185.1 uncultured Rickettsiales bacterium
CATGGATACGATTTTTTTGCGTTGTAATAGAGATATATTGTTAAATATCATTCAGTTATGTTTTTTTATGTCCTCGCTTACCCTCCGTTTTCTTTGCATTTCTTTGCATTTCATTGCATTTTTACTGCCAAGTTATTGTTGTTTATCATTTGTCATCCTTAGCGCAGCGAAGGATGACAGGTGAGTATACGATAGGGTGGAATGGCCCGGAAGGGGGCTAGTAAAACACCAACCTCGTCGTAACCGGCAGGTGGTCGGAACCAAGTTCTGGGCCGGGAGTGCGGATTTCGGCGCGGATTTTATTGGATACGAGCAGATGGTCGATGCTAATGCGCAGCGGATCGGGAAGCAGGCGCGGCCATGTGCCAGCCGTGCGCCAGCCACGCTGCGTGTGATCCAGCCCGGCGCGGGCGGCCATGTCGCGGAAATGGGGTGAGTAGATGCTGGTGTTGAGGTCGCCCGCAAGCAAACGGTAGGGCGCTTTATCCGCCGCCAGCGTTTTGCCGATGAAAGCAAGTTCGCTGTCGCGCTGCGCGGCGAAGCGCTCATGCACCGGTGGCGGGGTATGCAGCACGTAAAGATGCGCGCCCGCGCCCGAGGGAAGCACCACATCCATATAAGCGTAATGGTTCCAGCGCTCCTGCGTGGTGGCGATGCGGTATTCGCGCACGGGCAGGCGGCTGAATATGGCCATGCCGAAAGCATCGCGGTTCGCGTTCACCTCGATGCGAGACCAGCCGTAATGCGCCTTGAGCAGCCCAAGCTCCAGCGCGCGGGCGGCATTGATTTCCTGCAGGACGACGATGTCGGCGTCCTGCGCGATAATCCACGGCACGGCTTTGGAAGCGAAATCCTCGTTACCGAAATAGACGTTGAATTGCAGCAGCGTGGCCCTGTCGTTCGGTTCGCCTGCAATTGCGGGCGGCGGCGACAACGCCTGCAATGCGGGCCAGAAGAAGCCGCATGCCAGCAACACCATATACGCCGAAAGCCACAAGCGGCGCTTGATGAGCAGAAGCGAAGCAAACGCCAGCGCGCCGGCAGCCAGATGCAGCCGCCAGTGGACGGCAAGCTCGGCGACCCAGTGGTATTCAGCGAAAAAGCAGAAAAGAAACGCGCTCGTTGCCAGAAGGCACAGGAAGCGCATATCAGATATCGGCGAACACGTGCGTTTCGAAAGCGGCGCCCGGATGCGTCACCGCGCCCTTTTCCGCAGGGCCGACGCCTTGCGCGTATTTCCACAGCGCGCCCGACTGATAGCTCGTGGGACGAGGTTTCCAGTGCTTGCGGCGTTTTTCCAGCTCGGCATCGGAGAGGTCGACATGGATGGTGCCCTGAGTGGCGTCAATAGTGATGACCTCGCCGTCCTTTATAAGCCCGATTGGACCGCCGACTGCCGCTTCAGGGCCGACATGGCCGATGCAGAAGCCGCGCGTGCCGCCGGAGAAGCGCCCATCGGTGATGAGAGCGACTTTGTCGCCCACACCCTGCCCGTAGAGCGCGGCGGTGGTGGACAGCATCTCGCGCATGCCGGGGCCGCCGCGCGGTCCTTCGTAGCGGATGACCAGCACTTCGCCTTCCTGGTATTGTTTTTTCTCAACTGCCGCGAAACAGGCTTCTTCCGAATCGAAGCAGCGCGCCGGGCCTTTGAACACGAGGTTGGTCATGCCCGCGACTTTCACGATGGCGCCTTCGGGGGCGAGGTTGCCTTTGAGCGTGACGACGCCGCCCTCGGCGCGCAAGGGGCGCGTGTAGGGATAGACGACGTCCTGCCCCTCGGGGAAAGTGGTACCTTGCAGGTTTTCCGCGATGGTTCTGCCGGTGACGGTCAGGCAATCGCCGTGGAGGAAACCACCGTCGAGCAGGGTTTTCATGACGACCTGCACGCCGCCCGCTTCGTATAAATCCTTGGCGGTATATTTGCCGCCGGGCATGAGGTCGGCGAGGTAGGGGGTGGCTTTAAAGATTTTCCCCACCGCGTGCATGTCGAAGTCGATCCCGGCTTCGTGCGCGAGCGCGGGCAAATGCAATGCTGCGTTGGTGGAACCGCCGGTAGCGGCGACGACGGCGGCGGCGTTCTCCAGCGCTTTGCGCGTAACGATGTCGCGTGGGCGGATTTTGTTTTTAAGCAACTCCAGCACGGCGCGGCCCGACTCGAACGCAAACGCGTCGCGCGATTCATAGGGTGCGGGCGCACCGGCAGAGCCCGGCAGCGCAAGGCCGATGGCTTCCGATACGCAGGCCATGGTGTTGGCGGTGAACTGGCCGCCGCAGCTTCCGGCGGAGGGACAGGCGACCTGCTCTAATTCTTTCAAATCCTGCTCACTCATGCCGCCGGCGCTGTGCTTGCCCACGCCTTCGAACACATCGACGACGGTGACCTGCCTGCCTTTGAATTTCCCCGGCAGGATCGAGCCGCCATAGATGAATACGCTCGGCACGTTGAGACGCACCATCGCCATCATCAGGCCGGGCAGGGATTTGTCGCAACCGGCAAGGCCGACAAGCGCGTCGTAGCAATGGCCGCGCATGGTGAGTTCCACCGAATCGGCGATGACTTCGCGCGATACCAGCGAGGATTTCATGCCCTGATGGCCCATGGCGATGCCGTCGGTGACGGTGATGGTGGTGAATTCACGCGGTGTGCCGCCCGCTGCGGCGACGCCTTTTTTCACCACCTGTGCCTGGCGACCGAGCGTGATGTTGCAGGGCGCCGCTTCGTTCCACGTGGTGGCGACGCCGACCAGCGGCGCGTTGATGCCCGCTTCGGGAATGCCCATCGCATATAAATACGAACGGTGCGGCGCGCGCGAGGGGCCTTCCGTCACATGGCGGGAAACGAGGGTGGATTTTCCGTAGGTTTTGGTCATGAGGGCATCCGGGCTTTGAGTTAAGCGCCCGAGATTAACGGGCTAGGGCTGCTTCGTCAACCGGCGCACTTCGCGCTCGACCATGCGTTCCACGAGGGGAGGCAGGTTGCGATCGAGCCAGTCTTTCATCATGGGACGCAGCATGTCCATGACCATGTCCTCGACCGTGAGGCCGGAGCGGAAGGTCGGGGCGGGGGTGGTAACCAGCGGCGGCAGCGGTTCTTCGGTGTTGCGCAGCTTCTTGAAAGCGTCGGAGACGATATTGGAGGGCTCGTCGGACATGACCGGATCGGCCGGGGGCAGGGGCGCTGCCGGAATGACTTCCGCAGGCTTTGCTTCCACGACGGGAGGCGGCGGGGGAGGAGGTGGTGGTGGCGGCGCTTCGGCCTTTATTTCCACCGGGGCCGGTTTTTCGGGGGCGGCAGGCGCGGGAGCCAGCGCTGCGTCGATGGCGCTCAGCACGTCGCTGGCATCGGCTGCGGGCGCGGCGGCAGCGGGGGCGTCTTTCAGGCTCACGACGGAACCATCGTCTTTGACCATTTCGGTGAGTTCCAGAACGTC
>CAZBUX010000203.1:0-803 GCA_964495185.1 uncultured Rickettsiales bacterium
TCGATTTTCGCCCGCCTCGGCGGCGGTATCTTCACCAAGGGTGCGGATGTCGGCGCGGATCTCGTCGGCAAGGTCGAGGCCGGCATCCCCGAGGATGACCCGCGCAACCCGGCTGTAATCGCCGATAACGTGGGCGACAACGTCGGCGATTGCGCCGGTATGGCCGCCGATCTTTTCGAAACCTACGTCGTCACCATCGTGGCCACCATGCTGCTCGCCGCCATTTACTTCACCGGCGAAGTGCAGAACACCATGATGATGTTCCCGCTGCTCATCGGTGCAACCTGCATCCTGACCTCAATTGCGGGCACTTTCTTCGTGAAGCTCGATAAGGGCCGTAACATCATGAAGGCGCTGTACAAGGGACTGATCGCTTCTGCTATTCTTTCGGCTGGCGCGATTTACTACGTGATCGGCAACCAGCTCGGTATGGACACTGCGTATTCGGCTGGCGCGCTCAATTTCACGGGTACCAACGTGTTCAATTGCGCGTTGATAGGCCTTGCCGTTACTGGGCTTCTGGTTTGGGTGACCGAATACTACACCTCCACCAAGTTCCGTCCCGTGCACAGCGTGGCGCAGGCTTCGACCACCGGTCATGGCACTAACGTGATTCAGGGGCTTGCCGTCTCGATGGAAGCTACTGCGATTCCGGCGATTGTCATCTGCGCCGGTATCATCGCTGCGTACCTGCAATGCGGCCTGTTCGGTATCGCCATCGCGGCGACGACCATGCTGGCTCTTGCCGGTATCATCGTAGCGCTCGATGCCTACGGCCCGGTCACCGACAACGCTGGCGGTAT
>CAZBUX010000203.1:813-3423 GCA_964495185.1 uncultured Rickettsiales bacterium
CGCCGAAATGTCCGGCCTGCCTAAGGACATCCGCGAAACCACGGACGCGCTCGATGCGGTCGGCAACACCACCAAGGCGGTAACCAAAGGTTACGCCATTGGTTCGGCGGCGCTGGCTTCGCTGGTGCTGTTTGCGGCCTATACCGAAGACCTGAAGCACTACTTCCCCGACGTAAACGTGCAGTTCTCGCTCTCCGATCCGTACGTGGTCGTGGGCCTGTTCATCGGCGGGATGCTCCCGTACCTCTTCGGTGCGATGGGCATGATGGCCGTTGGGCGTGCTGCGGGCGCTGTGGTGGTGGAAGTTCGCCGCCAGTTCAAGGAAATCCCGGGCATCATGGCCGGGACCGCGAAACCCGACTACGGCCGCGCCGTGGACATGCTGACCAAGGCCGCCATCCGCGAGATGATCGTCCCGTCGCTGCTTCCGGTCGGCATGCCGGTCGTGCTGTACTTTGCCATCAATGCTATAGCTGGTCAGGCTGCGGCCTTCGCAGCGCTCGGCGCGATGCTGCTTGGTATCATCGTCACCGGCCTCTTCGTTGCTATTTCGATGACAGCGGGCGGCGGTGCGTGGGATAACGCCAAGAAGTACATCGAAGAAGGCCATCATGGTGGCAAAGGTTCGGAAGCCCATAAGGCAGCCGTAACCGGCGACACCGTCGGCGATCCGTACAAGGATACCGCCGGCCCGGCCGTCAACCCGATGATCAAGATCGCCAACATCGTCGCGATCCTGCTCCTCGCACTGCTGGCCAAATAACGGCCACTCAGGCAAAATGGAAAAGGGCGGTCATCTGGCCGCCCTTTTTTTATAGTAGCAGGTAGATGTAACGGCTTACCAGCGCCACCACGATCACGATCATCGCGTTATAAAACCTGACGCCCAGAAATGCCGCCACGACCGTAAGGATATTGACCATCGGCATCCAGCATAACAGCAGCAGGAAAATGCCGAAGCGGTTGAACAGGTAAGAGGCGTCGCGGTACCAGCTTTCCTTTATCGGAAGCTTGCCCCGCTCGTAGAACGAAAGCAGTATTTTCCCGATACTGAAATTAAAGATATGGCCGAGCGTTGCCCCGGCGACGGCAAGAAAACAGGCGATGGGCATATCATGGCCGCCGTATACCCGCATGGCGATATAGCCGCTTTCACTGCCGCCGGGGATGATGCTCGCGGCATGGGCTGCTTCAAAAAACGTCTGGATATAAAGGTTCATGGCGGCGCTCCATGCGAAGTTTTATATCAGGTACCACCCATAATGCCCGGCGATTCCCACGATAAGCAGGGGGAGGGCGATTCTAAGCCGCGTGCCGAGAAAGCCCGCCGCGATGGTCACGAACCCAAACATCGGCATCCACGAGAAGAGCAGGGCGAACACGACGTATTTGTTGAATGTGCTGGCGGCGCGCTGGTAGGTATTCTCCTTGAATGGCACGATATTGGCCTGTTTTGCCTTAAACAGCAGCCTGCCAAGAAACCAGTTGAATAGCTGACCGGCGGTGGCGCCGATGACAGCAAGCACGAAAGCCAGCGGCAGATTGTACCCGCCGAAGCCGACCATGGCGAAATAGGTGGGTTCCGACGCCAGCGGAATGATGCTGGCGTTATGGGCTGCCTCGAAAAGAACGTTGGGGTAAAACCCGGCGCTCATGCCTTGCGTGTGATCACGAACTGCGCCAGCGCGCGCAGATTATCTGCTTTCTTGTCGAACACCGAAAGGTGTGAGATCGCCTGCTGGGTGAGGATCTTGGCGTGCTCGCGGGCGCGTTCCACGCCCATGCCCGCCACCAGCGTGGCTTTGCCCTTGATCTTGTCTTTACGTATCCCTTTGCCGAGCGAGGAGCGCGTGCCTTCGACGTCGAGCAGATCGTCGGTAATCTGGAACGCCAGCCCCATATCGTGCGCGTAGGCGCGAAGGAGTTTGCGCATCATGCCCGGTGCTTTGCCGAGGATGGCCCCGGCTTCGCAGGATACGGCGAAAAGTTCGCCGGTTTTCATGCGTTGCAGGCGGATGATTTCATCGATGGAAAGCTGCTTGTTTTCTGCTTCCATATCCATCATCTGCCCTCCAACCATGCCGAAACATCCGGCGGCGGAGGCAAGCGCGCTGATCAGCTCGCAACGCACGGCCGGGTCGGCATGCACTTTCGAGCGGGCGAGGATTTCAAACGCATAGGTAAGCAGCCCGTCGCCCGCGAGGATGGCGGTAGCTTCGCCGAAAGCGATATGGCAGGTGGGCTTGCCGCGGCGCAGGTCGTCGTTGTCCATGGCGGGCAAGTCGTCGTGGATCAGCGAATAGGTATGGATGAATTCGATGGCGGCCGCCGCTTCGATGGCTGATTCCCAGCTGACGCCGAACAGTCCCGACGAGCACATGGTGAGGAACGGGCGCAGGCGCTTGCCGCCGGAGAGCGTCGAATAGCGCATGGCTTCCAGCACCTTGTCTTCGCCCTGTACGTTGCCATTGGCGGGGCTGATGCTGCCCGCGACGGTTTTATTGCCCATGGCGATGACGGTGACGCTGTCGTTTTGCATCGAGCGGAGCAGTTCGCCCATGCGGTCATGAAGGGAGCTTGCGACGGTATCTATGGCTTCCTGTAAATTAT
>CAZBUX010000204.1:0-3400 GCA_964495185.1 uncultured Rickettsiales bacterium
CTGTGCTACGCCCACGCCGGGGATGACCCAGCCGAGATAGCCATGCGCCAGTTTCTGGTCGAGGAAACAATAGAATGCGTTGGGATTGTCGAGCGGCAACCCCTCATATTCCGCCTCGACGCCAAGCAGGAATTCGGTATTGGCGCTTAAGCGGAAATCTTCGGCCACCTTCGAGCGCGGCCCGTCGGCGCCGACGAGGAACCGGCAGGCGAATTTGTCGTTTACCCGTATCAGGTTATCCTGTTGTCCCGACTCATAGGCCGTATCGTAATGGATCGTCGCCCCGGCTTTTACCGCCTCGTCGGAAAGGTGGCGCATGAGCGCGGGCGTATCGGTGGTGAGGAAAAAATAATCGGGCGATTTCAGATCGGCGTAGCGCAGGGAAGGGGCGTACAGCCGCACGTCGGTGACTTTGCGCGTGAGCGTTTCGGGCAGAGCGAATTCGTCGGCGCATTCCTTCACGATGATGCCGGTGGTGTGCATCCCGACGCCCGGCGCTTTCTTGCGCTCCAGCAGCGTGACGCCGACCCCGCGCTCCGCCAGCGCTTTAGCGCAGGTTAGCCCGGCGAACCCGCCACCGGCGATGATGACGTCCGTGTGTTGCATAGTTACCTGCTACCGTTTTTTGGCAGCGCAAGCAACGCCAGAATTTTCTGCTCCGCCATCGAGAACGGCAGGCGTGCGAGCGCCTCCGGCTTATGCCAGTATTTGCCGCGCGCGCTTCCTGCCTGCATAACGCTTACCGTCGCTTCCAGCGTGAAATGGCTGTATTGCTGGCGGATATCGCCGAGCGTTTTCGCTTGCCTGAGTACAAAGCGTTTGCGCCCCAGCTTCACATGCGTAGCGTCTTCCTCGGTTTCCACGAACTGGTAAAGTCCTCCAAGCAGCCGCGTGGTGCGCGGGCTGGCGTAGTATTCGCCCTTTGCATTGCGAAACGCCACGATCTGCCTGCGGCGCACCGGCACTTTCTTTTTTAGTTTGGCGGAGGGGTAGGATTGCGGGGATGCCTTGCCTCTGCAGATAGCATTGGCGGGGCACTGCCCGCAGAGCGGTGCAGTTTTTTTGCACACCATCGCGCCGATATCCATCATCGCCTGATTATAATCGAACGGGGCTTCGCGGTTCAGCAGCGCTTCCGCTTTCTCCCACAGCTCCGCTTCCGTCGGGGTTTTTATGGCGAAGATGCGCGACACTACGCGCTTGACGTTTGCTTCCATCACCGCCACCGGCTGGCGGTAGGCGAACGCGGCCACCGCATGCGCCGTATTGCGCCCGATGCCCGGCAGCGCTACCAGCGCTTCGACGGAATCGGGCAACTCATCACGGCACGCCATCGCCGCCTTATGCAGATTGACTGCGCGGCTGTAATATCCCAGCCCCTGCCACATCTTCAGCACATCCTCCGGTTTCGCCTTTGCCAGCGAGGCAAGGGTAGGGAAGCGCTCCATGAATGGAAAATAAAACCGCTCCAGCACGGTTTTTACCTGCGTTTGCTGCAGCATGATTTCACTGATATAGATGGCGTAGGCGTCATTGGTGTTGCGCCACGGCAGGTTCCGGCGGCCCTTAGCGTCATACCAGCGCTGCAGGCGACGATGAAAATCGTTGAAATGCATATTATTCAGTGTATTGCTGCCGTGGCTGTAAGGTTACAAATTTTTCATCTTCTTATTCTATATATATTTTTCCGTTCCTATCCTATAAAATACAAGCGTAATGGCCAGAGAGTTTCCTACAGGGTAAATGCACAGGTTTTCATTATATATTGCGGTATTCCTACTGGCGCTGTGCTTTGGTAAAGGCGCTTCCGCCGCCGAGCTGCGCGTGGTTATTTACGGCGACGGGCTTACCGCTGCCGCGCATCTCCAGCCGCAAGAGGGTATAGCAAGCCTCGTGCAGCAGAAGCTCAAGGCGCTCGGCTACAACGAAATCCGCGTGATGAACCTGAGCATGGACACCTACACGAGCCTTGAAGGCGCTGAAAACGTGCGCCGCGTATTGCTGCAGCGTCCCGACGTCGTGGTGGTCGCTTTCGGGTTCAACGAAATGCTGAATAACGGCAATCCCAACCAGATATATCAGAGTGTCGGCACCATACTTTCCACGCTGTCATACGACCAGCAAAAGCCGATATTCATTATCCTGGCCGGGATACGTCCGCCCAAGCGCACCGACCCGAGCTACGCGAGCTACGTGGCGTCGATATACGCGACGTTAGCGAAGCACTATAAAGTATATCTCGTTCCCGACCTGCTGGAAGGCATTGTCGGCGACGCCAAGCTCACCACGGCGGACGGCCTGCGCCCCAATGCCAAGGGCATGAACGTCATGGCGGAAAACCTATACCGTTATGTCGACGCGGGTTTGCGCTGGCAGTTCCAGATGGATGCCTACCGTCAATATCAGGACGATCTCAAGCGCTACAATCTCGGGCTGGACAGCTCACAGCCGTTGCCGAAAGACCCGCCCCCCATTCCGCGCCTGCTACCGGAAGCGCCCAAGGTTTACAAAGCGCCCCGGTCACAGAACCGTTAGGGAATCTGGGCGGGGCAGGGCGTTAATGGCGGTTGTGCAAGCCTGATTTCGCTAGTATGGTATTCGCTTCACCAACCATGTAAGCGAAACGGGCGATGACAAACGCAACAAAAAACTCCACCGCAAATCAAAAAACTTTCGGCGTTACCACGGGCGCGCTGCCGTCCTCACGCAAAATCTACGTGGAAGGGGTTCCGCTGCGCGAGATCGCGCTGTCCAACGGCCACAAGTTCAACGTCTACGACACATCGGGCATCTACAGCGACACCGCCGCCGCCATCGACCTCTACAAAGGCCTGCCCAAGCTGCGCGAATCATGGATCACAGGCCGCGGCGACGTGGAAACCTACGATGCCCGCCCCGTGCGCCCCGAAGATAACGGGCTGAAGGCGGGCGGCGCGCCCGTGCAGTCGTTCCCGCTGATCAACCCCAGGCCCTACCGCGCCAAAGGCAAGAATTCGGTGACGCAGCTCACCTACGCCCGCGCCGGGATCGTCACCAAGGAAATGGAATACATCGCCATCCGCGAAAACGAGGGCAGGGTAGCCAGCCCGCAGGAAAATGCGCAGAAACCCTACCAGAAAGGCGAATCCTTCGGCGCCCGCATTCCCGCCCTCATCACGCCTGAATTCGTCCGCGACGAAATCGCCGCCGGGCGCGCGATTATCCCCAACAACATCAACCACCCGGAATCCGAGCCGATGATCATCGGCCGCAATTTCAAGGTGAAGATCAACGCCAATATCGGCAACTCCGCCGTCACGTCGAGCGTGGAGGAGGAAGTCGAGAAAATGGTGTGGTCGATCCGCTGGGGCGCCGACACCGTCATGGATTTATCCACGGGCCGCAACATCCACAACATCCG
>CAZBUX010000205.1:0-3382 GCA_964495185.1 uncultured Rickettsiales bacterium
GATGCGGCAGGAGGCGGAGCGGTTGCGCGCCGAGTAGGCGAGCAGCACCGGCGCTTCGAAACCGGGGATGAGGCGCTTGTAGCTGTTGGTCGACGCGTTGGTAAACGCGTTGATGGCCTTGGCGTGCTTGATGATGCCACCGATGTAGTACAGGCACATCTCGGACAGGTCGGCGTAGCCGTTGCCTGCGAAGAGCGGCTTGCCGCCCTTCCACAGCGACTGGTGGGTGTGCATGCCGGAGCCGTTATCGCCCGAGATCGGCTTCGGCATGAAGGTGACCGACTTGCCGTAGCTGTGCGCGACGTTGTGCACGACGTATTTATACTTCTGCACGTTATCGGCGGTGCCGACGAGCGTGGAGAAGAGAACGCCGAGTTCGCACTGCGCGGGCGCCACTTCGTGGTGGTGCAGCACGGGTTCGACGCCGACGGTTTTGAGGGTGGAGAGCATCTCGCCGCGCAGGTCGGCAAGCGAATCGACCGGCTGCACGGGGAAATAGCCGCCTTTGACGGGCGGGCGGTGGCCCATGTTACCGGCGGGATACGACTTGTCGCTGTTGATGGGGAATTCTTCGCTCTGCAGTTCGTGGAAGCTGTAATTCCCCGAGGTGCGGAAGCGGACGTCGTCGAACACGAAGAATTCGAGTTCGGGGCCGAAATAGGCGGTATCGCCGAGGCCGGTGTACTGCAGGTAGGCTTCGGCGCGTTTGGCGCAGGAGCGGGGGTCGCGGCCGTAAGGCTGGCCGGTGGAGGGTTCGATGACGTCGCAGAAGATCACCGCTGTGGGCGCGGCGGCGAACGGGTCGATGAAAGCGGTTTTGGGATCGGGCATGAGGATCATGTCGGATTCGTTGATCGACTTCCAGCCGGCGATCGACGAACCGTCGAACATGATGCCGTCTTCGAAGCTCGACGCTTCCACCTGGCCGGCGACGTAGCAGGTATGCTGCCATTTGCCCTTGGGGTCGGTGAAGCGGAAGTCAACGAACTGTATGTCGTTGTCTTTAATCATTTTAAGAACGTCGTTGGCAGACATTGTAATTCCTTTCAGAATAAAAAAAGTTTCCCGTTTATGTAAACGTTCTGCGATTTATTAATTATTTTTTATGTATGCGTTGTAGCCGGTTATAGCAACCGCCCCGCGAATGTAAAGGCCTACCTATAGGGACTATTGCCGGTCTTGAAATTCCTGCATTTTCTCTATATCGGCGTCGCGTTTGGCGTTGTCGCCCATGGCTTCGTAGACCAGCGCCCTTTGCTCGTAGGTTTTGTAATTTGCCTTCAGTTCCACCGCGTCGTTGCAATCCGCCAGCGCCTCGTCCAGCCTGCCTTTGATACGGTGGCTGTAGCAGCGGTTCAGGTAACCCCAGAAATAGGTGGGGTTTGCCAGCACCGCCTTGTCGAACGCCTCGAACGCCTCGTCTTCCTTGCCCTGCGATGAAAGCAGCGAGCCTTTCAGCACATGGAACTCGGCGCTGTCGGGGAATTTCGCCACCAGCCCGTCGCACGCTGCCAGCGCGTTTTCGGCGATGCGGTCGCGGCAAAGGTTGCGCAGGACGAACGTATCGTCCGGGTCAAGCGTCATGGCCTGCTGGAGGTAGTACGTCGCAAGTTTCGGTTTGCCGATCTGGTAGGCGTCGTAATACAGGCTTTTGTATACCCCCAGCGTGGGCTGGAGTTTTTTTAACTTGATGTGCTCCTGCAGCGCCTTCGCGAAATCGCCCTGCTTTTCGTACATGTCCGCAGGCTGGTAATAAACCGACGGCATGCCGGGGTTCAGCGCGGCGGCCTGCTGGAAATGCTTCTGCGCCAGCGCGAAATCCCCGCGCAGCGCGGCATAGTGCCCGTACTGCGTATGCCAGATGGAGGAAGGATGGGATTTCAGCAGGCGCTCGAATACGCCGCTTATCTCAGTCCACACTTCCGGCTTGCTGTAATAATCCTGCGCGCATTTTATGGCTGCCGCGCCTTGCTTGTTGTTGCAACTGACCGCCTGGATGTGCGAATGCACGGTAACGATATCCAGGGGCAGGGTGCTTTCGGGGTAGGTGCCCGCGTTGCGGCGCGTGAACTCGAACATCTGCTCCACCGATCCGCCCCATTGCGGCTTGAGGCGATCGAGCATGATCTGGTAGGGCGGGGCGTATTCTGGGTATTTCTGTATCAGACGGGCGAACAGTTCCTTGGCTTCGTCGTTCAGTCCGTTGGCCGTTTCCAGCCTGAGCAGCATGCTGAGGAGATAGCGATTCTCGGGATAAATCTTAAGCGCCGCCTCGATGTCTTCGCGCGATTTGATCAGCAGGTCGTAAAACGCTTTCCACTGCTCGTTGGTCACCTCGGAAGCGAACGCGAATCCGCGCGCGTCCCACGCTTTACCCAATAGCATGGAGCTGCGAAGTATCCTTGCACCGGCGCTTTCGGGGTATTTGTCCACCCATTTATTGAGCGAGCGCTCGACCTTCGCGGGCAGTGCGATATGCTCGAGCACGGCGTTGAAGTACGCGATCCCCGATTCGATGGTCTTATCATCCTGCAGCGCGTGGTCGAAAAACGCGTTCAGCTTTTCGAACTCTTCCTTCTCGACAGCTCGCGACATCTCATCAGCCACCGACAGATGCTCGGCGAGCTTCGCGCCCGGCGGCAGTTTAACGTCCGCCTCGAACCCCTCAACCCATTTCGGATCGCCTGAGTCCACGATCACCTCCGGAAAAATCACCCGGTAATTTACCGCCAGTATGCCACCAGCGACGATGGCAAGAAGCAGGTATTTTTGAATGGCGGTTAATTTAGCGGCCGGTGCGGGGGACATGATGTTTCCTTTCGGCGAAGGCGTTCAGAAGGGGGGAGGTATTTTAACTGTTGCTTATTATTTATGAGGTATAGCAGATTATAGCTAGTCACTTGAATCTACAGGTGGTGGTGGCCAAAGTCAAAATGCTTCATGGTAGATAACGTGTCCCAGAAACTGCGAACAATTATATCTCATGTCACGTTGTTCTTTGCGACTTGCATTTTTGTGGTGTTCACTGTTAGCGCATGGCGTTCGCCATATTTCTCTACGGATGGCTGGTTCTATCATATGCCATTTGCCGCTATGCTTTGGGATATTAACGGCAGCGCCAGTAATTTTATCTCTCCCATCGTTGAACGATACTACAAAGGGTATCCGAAGCTTGCGGAATGGCTTCAGGGCGCGGGGTGGGTAATCACCGGCACGGTTCGCGGGGCGGTACTGCTGAGTATAGTCAGCTTTATTTTCCTTCTGGCATATGCGGCAAAATATTTGCAGCTCAGCGTAGCGTACATAATCATTGCATTTTTTTCCTTTCCTTTAATTGCTCTGCACTATGTTTCGTTGCACAATGACTTGTTTGTTGCGCTTG
>CAZBUX010000206.1:0-3379 GCA_964495185.1 uncultured Rickettsiales bacterium
GGCCTTCCTGCGTATTCACAAACGTCAATAACCCGCGCGCCGAAGTCAACCGCAAGGACGAATTCCGCAGCACGCTTGTCTGCGAGGGGGCTACCATTGGTGCGAATGCCACCATCGTCTGCGGGCATGAGCTGGGCGCATACTGCTTCATTGCCGCCGGTGCGGTGGTAACCAGCGACGTGCCTGCGCACGCGCTGATGGCGGGCGTTCCCGCAAAGCGCATCGGATGGATGAGCCATGAGGGCGAAAAACTCGGGGATGATATGACCTGTCCGCGCAGTGGCCGCAAATACAAGCAAATCAGCGACAACGAACTGGTGGAAATTGGCGAAAATGATACCGTTTATCGACTTAGAAGCGCAAAAAGCAAAGCTGGGTGACAGCGCCGAGCGCGCCATCAAGCGCGTGCTCGACCACGGCAAATTCATCATGGGGCCGGAGGTGGCGGATCTGGAAAACCAGCTTTCCGCGTTCACCGGCGCGAAGCATGTGATCAGCTGTTCCAGCGGAACTGACGCGCTTCTGCTTGCGCTGATGGCCAAAGGCGTGGGCGAGGTGGACGCGGTATTCGTGCCGAGTTTTACGTTTGTCGCTACCGCTGAAGTGGTGGTGCTCACAGGGGCGACGCCTATTTTCGTCGACGTGCTTCCCGATACTTACAATATCTGCCCAGACAGCCTGGAGCGCGGCATTGAAGTCGCGCGGCGCCTGGGGCTTACGCCGAAAGTGGTCATCCCCGTCGATCTTTTCGGTCTGCCTGCGGATTATGCGGCGCTTCGTTCGATCGCCGATAAGCACGGGTTATGGATCCTCGCCGACGCAGCACAATCGTTTGGAGCCACCTGCCACGGTAAACGCGTGGGCACGCTCGGCGACATCACCGCGACCAGCTTTTTCCCGGCCAAGCCGCTGGGCTGCTATGGCGACGGCGGCGCGGTATTCACCGACGACGCGGGCATCGCCGCCATCATGGACAGCATCCGCACCCACGGCAAAGGCAGCGACAAATACGACAACGTGCGCATCGGCGTTAATGCGCGGCTCGACACGATTCAGGCGGCGGTGCTGCTTGCGAAGCTCGCTATTTATCCGGAAGAGATTGAGCGCCGGCAGCTGGCTGCGCGGCATTATAACCGCATGCTGGTGAACTTTGTGCAGGTGCCGCTGGTGCCGCAGCCGATGCAGTCGGTGTGGGCGCAATACACGGTGGTATTACCCGAGGGCGCGCCGCGAAGCGATATCATGCAGCGCATGCACAAAGCCGGCGTCCCGACCATGGTGTATTACCCAAAGCCGTTGCACCTGCAGACGGCCTACAAGCATTTTCCCAAAGCCGACAAGCAGCTTTCCGCAAGCGAATCGCTGGCCGGGCGCGTATTGTCGCTTCCCATGCATCCCTACCTTGAAACGGCTACGCAGGATCGTATCGTTGCGGCGCTTGCGGAAGCGCTGAATGGCGCCGCGCTCAGAGACGCTTCATGAGTATTTCGCCGTTCGCCGTATTCATGCGCGACCTCAAAGGCAGCCTGAAAGGCTGGCGACTATGGTTCACGCTCGGTTGGTACGATATTCTCATGCGCTATCGCCATACGCTGCTCGGGCCGTTCTGGCTCACGCTAAGCCTCGGCGTATTCATCGCCACGCTCGGCCTGCTCTACAGCTCGCTGTTCAACATGGAGATCGAAGGCTACCTGCAATATATCGCTGCCGGGATCATCGTGTGGACGTTCATCTCCACCGTTATCATCGATAGCTGCAACGTGTTCATCGACGACGAATCCATCATCAAGCAGGTCAACAAGCCGCCGCTGGTGTATATCCTGCGCATCGTCTGGCGCAACCTGATCATCTTCCTGCACAACCTGCCGATCATGCTGGTTGCGATGCTGGTGTTCCTCGTCGCGCCATCGCCGGTGGCGATCCTTAGCGTTTTCGGCATGGCTCTCGTGGTATTTACTTCGGTGTGGGTAGCGGTGATCATCGGCTTCTTTTCGACGCGCTACCGCGACGTGATCCAGATCGTCATCAGCGTGCTGCAGATTCTTTTCTTCGCCACGCCGGTGTTCTGGAAACCCGAAATGTTCACCGGGGTGCGCAGGCTCATCGTCGAAGCCAACCCGCTTTACCACTTCATCGAGATCGTACGCGCGCCGCTGCTTGGCCAGCTGCCGTCGCTGTTTTCTTATGTGTACGTTATCGCGTTTACCCTCGTGGGGGCTGCCTTCACCGCCTTTTTCTACGGGCGCTACCGCAACCGCGTGATTTACTGGATATAGCGCATGGCTTCCATCACCCTTGATCACGTCAATATCTCGTATCCGCTGCTCAACAATAACCGCAGCCTGCGGGGTAAGCTGATCAAATCCATCCAGAACAAGCGCATGGGCGTGGACGGCAACGACCGCATCGTCATTAACGCACTCAATGACCTGAACTTCAGCCTGAAGAATGGCGATCGCGTCGGCCTGATCGGCACCAACGGCGCGGGAAAATCAACGCTGCTGCGTATGCTTGCGGGTATTTACACGCCGACATCGGGTAAGTGCATCGTCGATGGTAAAATCGCTTCCATCCTGAATATTGGCGTGGGCATGCGTGACAACGTCACCGGACATGAAAATATTTATCTCGGATGTCTGCTCGTCGATATGGGCGTCGAGGAAATTCGCCGCAAGACACCGGAAATCGCCGAGTTTACCGGGCTTGGCGACTATCTTCACCTGCCGGTTTCTACCTATTCCGCAGGTATGCGCACGCGTCTGGCGTTCGGCATCGCCACCGCCGTCGATCCCGACATCCTCCTTATCGATGAAGTCATCGGCGCGGGTGACCATACCTTCATCAAGCTGGCCGAGGAGCGCATCGCCACGCTGGTCAAAAGCTCATCGATCATGCTGCTTGCGAGCCACACCGCCGACACTATCCGCCAGTTCTGCAACAAGGCACTGTGGTTGGAAAAAGGCGCGGTCAGGGCGTTCGGCCCTGTCGATGACGTGCTGCGCGATTATGAGGCGCAATGAGCAAGCATAAGAACATCCTCTATGCGCTGGGCTGCATGGCCGAGGAAGTGTATCGTCCGCAATTCGAGGCGGAAAGCCTTGCCAGGCGCCACCGGCTCGAATTATGGGATATCGCGTCGGGTGGACACAACACGCCCGCCGACGGTAACCACGGCGTCATCCGGCTTCGTCATGTGCCGCTGCCGCTGCCGCGCATGTTGTTCTGGCTGTTGCCTGAGGCGATACTGGTGCTGGCGCGCCGAGCGTATTTCAAGCCTGCCCTGCTGCTGGCGGCGGCATGGCTGGTGCTGCTTCCCGCGCTGCCGGTAGCGCTTTGCCTCAACTGGGCTAAATTCTGGCTGGCGCGTCCGCCGCAGGGC
>CAZBUX010000207.1:0-3326 GCA_964495185.1 uncultured Rickettsiales bacterium
CCGCAGGAAGCGCCGCGTGAGACGGACGCGGCGCCGGCTGATTAGGCTTTCTGCAAAAGTGAGAAGGGATAAGTGATATTGTAAAAAACGGTATGAGAAAAGCGCTCACCTTACTGTCTCTTATCGCTTATCCCTTATGCCTTATGCCTGCTCCCGCAGGCGCTTCCGAAACCAGAATCTTCCTCTCCAGCGGTACCGGGTTCTTCATCACAGGCGATGGCTATCTCATGACCAGCCTGCATGTGGTGAAAAATTGCCAGAAATTGACCGTGCGGGGCGCGGTAAGCGAGCGTAACGCGGAAATCGTGGCGCGCGATGCGGATCATGACCTGGCGCTGCTTAAGGTCAACGTGCAGGGGGTGGACACCGCAAATTTCAGCACTGTAAAGGAGGCGCTCGCCGTCGGCGACCGCGTGATCGTTGTGGGGTATCCCGGCGAGGCGGCGACTACCGGCATAACCGTGACGAAGGAAGCGCAGGTGGTGGCGACGTCGGGCCCGCGCGGCGAAGGCAAATGGATACAGCTCGACGACGTGCTGGAGCAGGGTAACAGCGGTGGGCCGCTTATGGATTCGGCGGGAAACGTTATCGGCATCGTGGCGGCTAAGGCGATCATCTATACCTATTTGAAGGATGCGCCTGAGGAAGGCACGACCTCGCATTCGGGCATGGCGGTGAGTATCGGCACAGTCAGGGAATTCCTTGATGACCAGCGTATTTATTACCGCGAGGCCGATTCCGGCGTGTACAATTCCACCGACCGCCTGACCGACAACGCGCACCGTTTTTTAGTGAACGTGCGGTGCCAGTTTAAGACAGAAACACGCTGATTAACGCCACGGGCTTGTAAATTAATTTCGGATCGTGCATAATTCGCTGCAAAGCGGGGCGTGGTCATGAGTATGTTTACCGGAAGAGCAAGCCTGATCGTCACCAATCTCTACGCCGTCAGCAGTTATGACGATGCGGGCCGCGAAGCCTATTATGTCGTGCGTCTCGACGCGGGCAGGGAAGGTGAATTTCTTCAGGCGATGGAAGGACGCGGCAGGCTGGATTACAATCAGTTCGGCAAGGTCGTCGCCAGCGGTTTCGGCCACGAGCCCGATCAATATACGCTGGCGATGCTCAAGGCGGTCTACGCCGAGGAAGCCCCCGTTTAAACCAATTGATTATTCAGCGCGCGATATCGGCCTTTGTTTCCGCGTGCGCAACTCTTTCGGATCGATTCGGTTGGTCCATTCGCCATTGTGTGTGGCGCGGCGATCATCGGCATAGGCGAGCATAAGCGCCGCTTCCAATTGCGATATACCAAGATTTTCCGTCGCCAGCGTGGTGATGGCGGCAGCGCGGAAGCGGGCCTCGTCCGCCTTTGAGGGCGTCAGGCGGATGCCTTCGTGCATCTTATACATCAGCTCTTCCACCCAGCTTTTGTTTTCTTGCGCGAGTTTCTGCAATTCCTTGTGATTTACGTTGGTTTCGATCAGGTTTCCATTCACGGATTGCATTATGTACAGCTTGTCTGCGTCATCACTCTTGAGCATGTGGTAAAAGAACCGTACCAGCGGCTTGCCGCCGACGGCATCGACTATCGGGTCATTGTCCTGCGTTCTGCCGCCGAGCATGCTTAGTTCCGTGACTGAGGCATTCTTCTTGATCGCATTGATAAGCTGTGGCCATTCCTCGCGATCGATAGTGAGAAAATCGAGATAGAGTTTTTTTACGCTCTTGGTTTTTGCCAGCGCTTTGGCCAGCGGCTCGATGGAGCCGGGATAGGGCGCGATGCGGCGCAGCGAAAACGTGTGCAGATGCTTGGCGACGCCAAGCAGCGTGGCAAGCCGCTCGATGCCTGCGGGGGTAGGGGAGATTTCATTGATGTATAGACGTTCCAGTACCGCGCCGCGCGCGACTTCTCTGGTGACCGCGCTTACCTGATCGGCGAAACGGGTGTTGTCGTGCAGGGTGATGTCAGACGACCTGCCGATGCGCAGGCGATGCAGGGATTCCTTGAAATCGCTTTGACCGTTCAGAAGCTACCTGCGGCCATGGAATGCGGCGCCGCCTGCAAGCGCCAGACCGATAGCGCCTTCCGCGAGACGGGAAACGAAACCGCGCTGAACGGGCGCGTCTCCCTCGCCGGGGCCTTTACGCTCGCCGTGCGCGACGGCGTCAAAGACGATGCCTAGGCCGACGACAGCCGTGCCTGCCTTGAAAGCGGAAGCGAGTTTATGACGCTTGAAGCCTTCGAGGCCAAAATTTTCTTTGAAGTTCGAAAGCGCGAAACGTGAGGCGAAGAAACCGACCCCACTCATTTTATCGGCTTCCTCGACGAATGCTTGCGCGGCGGTTTTTTCTTCCGGGGTACGGCCCTCGGCAGTCAGCCATTGCTTGACGGCTTTCGCCCGTGCGCCATGAAGTTCGCCTTCGAGTTTTGTAATGGTTTTCCTTGCTTCCTGAAGATCGCCGAATTCCGCGGGAGCGTGCTTTTCAAACAGCTCTTCGACCTTTTTAAGCACGTCTTTATTGAGTTTTGGATCATTAAGGGAAGCTTTGCCTTTCAACACGTCCTCAGCGAGATTTATCGCGCCTGCGCCGTCTTTCATGATCAGGTCGGTCCAGTCATTTGTGAAGGCATCCGATGTGGTGATCGTGTCGGTAGCGGCCTGCATTTTGCGGAATAGCGCACCTTGTTTGGTTCTGGCCTCAGCCAGCTTTGTGTGGCGCACCGTTTTTTCGTCGAATACGATCTTTCCCTCGTGCAGCTTGAAATCGCCCGGGTGTATTGCGTCGGAGGTATCCTGGCTCATAAGTGTATCCATTTACGGTTAACGTAAGAGAATATTAGCACTTATTTATGCGGAGAATGTGACAATTCTGTGAATTCGCTACAGCAGGTGGGGGCAGGGGGGCTGCCAGTTATAGCAATATCCATATAAATCAATGGATAAGGTGCCATCCCCGCGCAGGGCGGGGATGGCGGGGTTTAATTCACCAGCTCTTCGTCGGTTTCCGAAGCGGTCTGCTTTCCGGCAGGGGCTTTGGTGAAGGTGAAGGCGAGTTCGTCGTTCTCCACGGTGACTTTGACGGTGCCGCCCTTGGAAAGCTTGCCGAAGAGGACTTCGTCAGCCAGCGGTTTCTTGATCTTCTCGGCGATCAGGCGCGCCATGGGGCGTGCGCCGTTGGACTTGTCGTAACCGCGGGCGACCAGCCATTTGCGGGCCGAGTCGTCGAGCTGGATGGTGACGTTGCGGTCGGCGAGCATCGACTCTAAGCGGAAGATGAACTTGTTGACCACGTCGGCGACCACTTCACTCGTCAGATGCTCGAAC
>CAZBUX010000208.1:0-3321 GCA_964495185.1 uncultured Rickettsiales bacterium
GTTGTCGTATTTGGCATAGGCACGCATGTAGCCGCTATCGCCGATTTTAACGCCGTAGCGGGCGCGGGTCAGGCCGTTCTCGAAATTACCGGCTGAGAACGCGGCCATGCCGCCCTGCGTATTCTTGGAGCTTTTGGTGATGATGTTGATTACGCCGTTGACCGCGTTGGCGCCCCACAGCGTGGCACCCGGACCACGGATGACTTCGATGCGCTCGATATCTTCAAGCATGGTGTCCTGCACGTCCCAGTACACACCGGAGAAAAGCGGAGTATAGACGCTGCGCCCGTCGATGAGCACAAGAAGCTTGTTGGCGAAATGGTCGTTGAAACCGCGTGAGCTGATCGCCCATTCGTGGGAGCTGGATTGCGCTACGTCGATGCCGGGCACCATACGCAGGAGGTCGGGAATGCCGGTAGCGCCTGAGCGGCGTATATCATCCTGATTGATCACGAAGATGGCTGCGGCGGCTTCGGACGCTTTTTCAGAACGCTTGGACACCGAGGTGATTTCCATGTTGCTCAATTGCTCAAGCGACATGTTCAGCAATTCCTGATCGCTGATGCCCGCGTCGGCGGCATGCGCCGGAGCCGGGATCAATGCCAGGGCAAAGATCACAGACGCCAGAGAACTGGTCGTCCCTATCAGATGGCGAAACATAAAATTAATCCTTCCCTAGAGTTTTTTAGGGTTAGGATTAGCCATCCGGGGTTAAGAAACCCTCTATAATTTATTTAAAATTTAACACAATTCACGTTTAGTTTGATTTCCGGGGCTAAGAATCGCCCCCTGTTGCCATTTCGACACAGTTATTCCAGCCCCGATGCCCATTAATATAATTAACCCTTCTGGGCGTAGACCAGATATTCGCTATTACGCTGCTTTTCGAATTCCGGCATTTCCTGCGCGGTACGCCACGGCCGCTGGAGATCGGCGTAGGATTGCAGATCGCGCTGCACGAAACCGGCGGCACGGAGAAAATCGGGCATGCGCTTGCGCTCCATGCTCCATGACATTCTTTCACTGCTGAGCGCAAGCAGCGATTTGCAGAAAAGCGACGTGAAGCGGTTGGTGGTTTTTTCGTGCTGTTCCACGGCAGTGAATAATACACTGGTTTTACCGGTGCAGGCCCGCCGGATGCTTTCAAACAGACGATCGATCTGGCTGGCGTTTAAATACATGCTTACCCCCTCCAGGATTATCAGAGTGGGTTTATCGCCGTGAAATGCAGGAAAGCCCGCCAGCAGTTCATCGAGGGGTATTTTGGCAAGATCGCCGCCAAGCGAATGGTAATTGGATGGCAACGGCCTGAGGTGCTCCTGCACGATGACGTATTTATGCGCCTGCATGGGCGGCAGGTCGATCTCGATGCACGTGACAGCCGGGTATTGCTGCGCCAGCGACAACGTAAGCACGTCGAACCCGCCGCCCAGCACCACCACCTGCCCGGCACCGAACCGGATGCACTCTTCCGCATGCGCGCGGATGGCGCGCTTGCGCAGCGCATAATGCTGCACGGCACCGCGTGCCAGCGATTTGTCGAGTATCCATGCGTGCTGGCGCGGCGGCATCAGGCTTATACTGCGGAAGAACCTGGAATGGCGGCGGCAGTAATCATGAGCACGCGCGTAGAACGCAGCGCTTTCATCCGGCACCAGCGCCTGCCAGCGCGGATCGTCCCTAAGCGCGAGCTGGCATGTCATCACCAGCCACGCCGTATAGCTAAGTCCTTTTTGCGACATAACAAAAATCAATAGCGCCTATCTTAACAAGTTGCCAGCGTGAAAATTTCTGCGTATATTCCCGCTTATGCTCAGTCCGTTCATTATCCTGCTCATCAACGTCGTAGACCTGTACATGCTTTGCGTGATCGTATGGGCTGTGGTTTATACGCTGATTTCGTTCAATATCGTCAATGCGCGCCAGCCGCTGGTGCAGAAAATCATGTACGCGCTCGACAAATTGTGCGAGCCGGTATTGAAGAAAATCCGCAAATACATGCCCGAACTCGGCGGGCTCGACCTGTCGCCCATCGTATTGCTATTGTTGCTGGGCTTTGTCAAAAACGCGTTGCGTACCTATTTCTGAGGAGTCGTCATCATGTGGTTCTGGGGCATACTTGCCGCGATCGTCGTCCTTGTCATCGTCCTTTACAACCGCCTCGTGGCGCTACGCCAGTCGTGCCGAAACGCGTTCGCCGATATCGACGTGCAGCTTAAGCAGCGCACCGACCTTATCCCCAACCTCGTGGAAACGGTCAAAGGCTACGCGGGCCATGAAAAAGGCGTGCTGGAAAACGTCACCAGCGCCCGCGCCCGGGTGATGGGCGCAAACAGCCCCGGCGAGCGGATCGCCGCCGAAAACGCGCTTACCGGCGCGCTGGCCAACCTTTATGCCGTCAGCGAGAACTACCCCGACCTCAAGGCTAACCAGAATTTCCTGAGCCTGCAAAGCGAGCTTTCCGACCTCGAAAACAAAATCGCCGCCGCACGCCGCTTCATGAACAATGCCACCAACGAGTACAACACCGCCATCGAGCAGTTCCCGGCGGTATTCATCGCTCGCATGTTCGCCTTCACCCCCGGCGAATTCTGGCAGGTAAGTGAAGGCGAGCGAGCACAGATCGCAGCGCCACCTTCGGTGAAATTCTAGGCCGGACATGTCGCTCTCGGCAGTCGGGCTCAATACGTGGATATGGAATAACAACCTTAAATCCACGCTCCTGCTCGTCACCTACCCGGTTTTGTTATTGTTCCTCGTATGGCTGTTTTTCGCCGCGGTCGATTTCGCACAAGGATCGCAGGCCCATCCCTATACGCAGGACGTGAACGCGTCGCTTCATGCCGGATGGGCGGGAGTGCTGCAATACGGACCGTACGTAGCGCTGGCGGTGCTGGCGTGGTTCGGCATCGCGTTTACGATGCATCAGGGCATTATCAACGCCGCAACCGGCGCGCACGCCATAAGCCGAAGCGACGCGCCGGAAGTATATAACCTGCTTGAGAATCTCTGCATCTCGCGCGGGATTCCGGCGCCCCGGCTTTACATTATCGATTCGCCGGTGCTGAACGCTTATGCAAGCGGGCTCGGCAACGGCTCGTTTTCCGTCACCCTCACGCGCGGCATTATTCAGGCGCTGAGCAAGGAAGAGCTGGAAACCGTCATCGCGCATGAACTGACGCACATCATGAACCGCGACGTGCGACTGCTGGTCATCAGCGTTATTTTTGTCGGCATGCTCAGTTTCCTGAGTGAAATGGCATTCCGCAGCCTCATCCACAGCAACCGCTCGCGCTACCGCTACCATAGCGACCGCGACCG
>CAZBUX010000209.1:0-3313 GCA_964495185.1 uncultured Rickettsiales bacterium
GCCAATCGCGAGCGCTTGCAATCGCCCGAGGATCGCGCTAAGCTCGACGGCCTGTATGAATGCATCCTCTGCGCCTGCTGCTCCACGAGCTGCCCGAGCTACTGGTGGAATTCCGACCGTTATCTCGGCCCGGCGATTCTGCTGCATGCCTACCGCTGGATCATCGACAGCCGCGACGAATTCACCGGCGAGCGTCTGGACGATCTCGAAGACCCGTTCCGCCTG
Organism: uncultured Rickettsiales bacterium; assembly: GCA_964495185.1. Lineage (GTDB taxonomy): Bacteria > Pseudomonadota > Alphaproteobacteria > Rickettsiales > SXRF01 > CAZBUX01. Next base: position 226 of record CAZBUX010000209.1, read on the forward strand.
TACCGCTGCCACACCATCATGAACTGCGCCAAGACCTGCCCCAAGGGTCTGAACCCTGCCAAGGCCATCGCGGAAATCAAGAAGCTGATGGTGCATCGCGCGGTGTAGTAAGGTGGGTTATAGGGGATAGGGTTATAAGGTAATGGGGGCGTTTTTATCCTATGATTTATTACCTCCATCACCTTATCGCCCCATAACCCCATAACCCGATCACCTCATCACCTGCTCTTATGGCCGTATACACCCAACTCACCGAGGAAGACGTCAAAGGCTTCCTCGCGCACTACGATATCGGCGCGTTGCGGTCGTTCGAAGGCATCGTCGAGGGGATCGACAACACCAATTTTCTTGTCGTCGCCGATGCAAGGTACATCCTCACCGTTTTTGAATCGCGTATCCGCGCCGAGGAACTGCCGTATTTTCTTGGTTATAGCGGTTGGCTCGCGGAGCGCGGCATACCCTGTCCGAAACCCATGCAGGGCAGGGACGGTGAGGTTATCCGCACCTTAAAAGGAAAACCCGCAGCGCTTGTGCAGTTTCTCGAAGGCAAAGGCAATCCCGACATTACGCCCGCGCACACCGCGCTCGTGGGCGATCTCGACGCGAAGATGCATCTTGCTGCGCAGGATTTTCTGCCGTGGCGGGAAAACAATCTTTCGCTGGCTGGCTGGCGCATCATCTTCGACAAAATCGCCCCGCGCGCCGACGAAGTGTTTCCCGGCATGGAAAAACTCATCCGCCACGAGCTGGCGTTTCTCGAAGAGCACTGGCCGGGCGGGCTTCCTTCCGGCCCGGTGCATGCCGACTTATTTCCCGATAACGTGTTTTTTACCTATAACGCAGGCGTGCCCGCGCTTTCCGGTGTCATCGATTTTTATTTCGCCTGCAACGACAGCTTCGCCTACGACCTCATGATCTGCCTGAACGCGTGGTGTTTCGACGACCGCCAGCGTTTCGTGCCGGAGCTTGCGAGCGCGCTGCTTAAATCCTACCGCGACGTTCGCCCGCTGGAGGACGCCGAGCTTCGCGCCCTGCCGCTGCTGGCGCGCGCCGCTGCCCTGCGTTTCCTCGTCACGCGCGCGCATGACTGGATTTTCCGCGTGCCCGGCGCGCTGGTGAACCCGAAAAACCCGATGGATTACGTCATGCGGCTGAAGTTTTTCCAACAGGACGATACGCTGGCCACGCTATGAAAAAACACGTCCACATTTATACCGACGGCGCCTGCTCGGGAAATCCCGGTCCCGGCGGCTGGGGCGCGATACTCGTCTACGGCAAGGTGGAAAAAGAGCTATCCGGTGGCGAGCCCGACACCACCAACAACCGCATGGAGATGATGGCCGCCATCCGCTCGCTGGAAACGCTTAAAGACGCCTGTAGGGTCGATATCTACACCGACAGCAGCTACGTGAAAGACGGCATCACCAAATGGATCGACGGCTGGAAACGCCGCGGCTGGAAAACCGCCGATAAGAAGCCGGTGAAAAACGTCGATCTCTGGCAGCGCCTCGAGGAAGCCGCCGCCCGTCACGACATGCACTGGCACTGGGTTCGCGGCCATGACGGCCATGCGATGAACGAGCGCGCCGACCAGCTGGCGCGGGAAGCGGTCAGGAAGTAGGGCCGCAGATACGTATTAACTGTCATTGCGAGCGCAAGCGAAGCAATCCAGTATGCCGCTTTTAGCCCATACCGCGCCCACGGCGCTTAAACTGGATTGCCGCGTCGCTTCGCTCCTCGTAGTGACGGACATAAAAAAAACCCGGGTTTCCCCCCGGGCTTTTTTCTTTTTCACGTAAACGCGTTTTACTTACGCAGCAACCTTGTCGTCCTTGCGGGCGGGGGTGTTGGTGCGCGAGGTGGGCTGACCGCTGGTGGTCTTGATTTCACCGGTCATTTCGCCGCCGCGTTCGATTTCGATTTCGCCGTAGCTGATTTTGCCGCGGACCTTGCCGTTCGCGTAGATCACGAGGCGGTTGCGCACGATGAGCTCGCCTTCGAACAGGCCGCTGATTTCAGCGTCTTCGATATGGGCGTTGCCCTTGAACGAACCGGTTTCGGCGATTTCGACGGTATGAACGTCGTTAAGCGTGGCGTCTACCTTGCCTTCGATGACGAGGCGGTCGCACGTGGCGATTTCACCCTTGAGCAGGATATCGCTGCCGACGGTGAGCACGCGGCGCCCGCCCTTGTTCTTCTCGGGAGCCGACGAAGTGGAAGGATTGCCCAGCGGGGATTTGGCTTCGGGCATGCGGCTGCGCGACAGATCGCCCGGGGTGGGGGCGCCGGGGCGGAAGCTGCTGGCCTGCGAAGCGCCGACCGGAGCGGAGCGGCCCTGGCCCGGAGCTGCGGGCGGGGTGCTGTAGCCGGTGTTGCGGGTGGGGGTTGCGGGCTGCGTGGAAGACGACGAAGCGCTGCTCGCCGGCTTTTCCGTGGACGCGGAAGAAGCGGTGGAAGTCTGGCTGGTTGCCTGAGCGGCTTCGCCCGGGGCTTGGTTGGGATCGGTGGTGTTATCGAACAGGCTGTCTTCTTTGCGGCGGAACATAAGCTTCTCCCTGATTGGCTTTGGCAAAATTTGTGAAGCCAGACTAAAGGATTTAATTTTGGGATGCCACAACAATTTTGCCGTGGCGGTGGATTTTATTTCAGCCGTTTTTTCCTGAAGAAAACATTATTGGCGGCGATCCTGAATGCGGGGTTCGTGATGATGGCATCCAGCAGCCAGTCGGGTGCGAAGCGTTCGTAGCCGAAGCGAAGCGCGAGCTTGGCGTAGAAGCGCGGGTAGATGCGTTCCATATGCTGCGCCGGATGTTCGCCGCCGTGTTTTATATGGTCGGCGATGGATTCGCCCAGCACTTTCCCATAATGCAGCGCCGTATGGATGCCACCTGCGGTGAGCGGCGATACGATGCCCGCGGCGTCGCCCAGCAGTATGACGTTGCCGCGCGCGAAATGTTTCACCCGCCCGCCCGCGGGGATAAGTCCTCCGCGCCGCGCTACTACTTTCGCATTGGAAAAATCAAAAATATCCTTCATGCGCGCCACGAACGCGTCGATATCGGGTTTGCGCGGCAGGCGCTGGGCCAGC
>CAZBUX010000210.1:0-3274 GCA_964495185.1 uncultured Rickettsiales bacterium
GAGCGCGAATGCTCCATCCAGCGCCGCCACCAGAAAGTCATCGAGGAAGCCCCGAGCGTATTCCTCGACGACAAGATGCGCCGCAAGATGGGCGAGCAGGCGGTAGCGCTCGCCAAGGCGGTGGGCTATTATTCCGCAGGCACGGTGGAGTTCATCGTCGATCAGGACGGCAGCTTTTATTTCCTTGAGATGAACACCCGCCTTCAGGTCGAGCACCGCGTCACCGAGCTGATCACCGGCATCGACCTAGTCGAGCAGATGATCCGCATCGCCGCCGGTGAAAAACTTTCCTTTACCCAGAAAGAAGTGAAATTCCACGGCTGGGCGATGGAATCGCGCCTCTACGCCGAAGATCCCAAGCGCGGCTTCCTGCCGTCCACGGGCCGCATCACGCGTTACCTCGAACCCGAGCGCATCGACAACGTGCTGATCGACACCGGCATCTACGAAGGCGGCGAAGTCAGCATGTTCTACGACCCGATGGTGGCCAAAGTCTGCACCTACGGCGACACCCGCGACCAGGCCATCGCCACCATGAAAGACGCGCTATCGGCGTTTATCATCGAAGGCATCTCGCATAACGCGAGCTTCCTCGAAGCCATCCTCGGCCATCCGCGTTTCGCATCCGGCGACATCTCCACCAACTTCATCGAACAGGAATATCCCGACGGTTTCATCGGCGCCGAGCTTACGAGCGACACCACCAAGGTGTTCCTCGGCGCGGCGCTCACCATCTTCCTGCGCGACGCGGAGCGCGCCGCCAGGATCAGCGGTCAGGTGCCGGGACGCGAACGCGCCATCGGCGCACGCTGGGTGGTGAACATCGATGGCGTCGATTACCCGGTTTACGTCCGCCCCGATCAGGATCAGGGGTATTTCATCACGCATAACCGCAAGCTCATCGCGGTGAAAACGGCGTGGAAGCTTGGCCGCCGCCTGTTTCAGGCCACCGTCAACGGCAAGCAGCCCGTGTCGGTGCAGATCAGGCACCTCGAAGAAGGCTACCTGCTTTCCTACGGCGGCTCCGACGTCATCGCCCGCGTGCGCACCCCGCGCGTGGCCGAGCTCGCCCAGTTCATGCCCAAGGCGCAGGATCGCGGCACCAAGAACGCGCTGCTGGCTCCCATCGCCGGTCTCATCGTCAGCCTTCGCGCCAAGGAAGGCGACGTGGTGAAGCAGGGGCAGGAGCTGCTCGTGATCGAAGCCATGAAGATGGAAAACGTCCTCTACGCCGACCACGAAGTCACCATCAAGAAAATCAACATCGGCGAGCGCGAAAGCGTCAGCGTCGATCAGGTGCTGATGGAATTCGCCGCGTAATTTTTATCCGTCATTGCGAGCGTAGGCGAAGCAACCCAGTGCAAGCGCCGTGGGCGCGGTATGGCAATTATACGTGCCATAGACATGGCGCACTGGATTGCTTCGGCTTCGCCTCGCAATGACGATTTCTCCCCCTTCCTGACCATTCCCACCCATCCTAAGATAGTGCCGTACCGCGCTTACGCGGTTGCGGAAATGTCAAGGAATGCAAAGAAATGCAAAGAAAATTGAAACCAAGGCAGGTCAGGGCGGCACGTATGCTGGCCTTTGGCGAGAAGGGAACGTACATCACCGCCCTGCTTAAAATGCGCCCTGAAACGCTATGGCGCTGGAAGCAATACCCGGAATTTATCGCTGTAATAGAAAAAGTTAAGAGGGAAGAGCTTGAAGCCGTGCATTACAAGCTTGAGAATCTGGCGCAGGCGGCGGTGAACGCCGTGTGGGCGGAACTGTATCATTACGGAAGCGATATGAGGCGGCTCCATGCGGCGCTGGGCGTCATTAAGATGCTTGGGATCGAGCGTACGCTGTCACCGGAAGGTTATGAAAAGACCCGGTCGAACTCGGCCTTAAGCGCCGCGTCCACTTCCGCCATCGACGCCGAGACGCCGAGCGCGGCAAGCGAGGTGACGCCGTATTCCCTGATGCCGCAGGGCACGATGCCCGCGTAATGCGACAGGTCGGGGTTCACGTTCAGCGATATGCCGTGATAGGTCACCCATTTGCGTACGCGGATGCCGAGCGCGGCGATCTTGGCTTCGCCGCCGTCCGCGCCCTGCGTCCACACGCCCACGCGGCCTTCGCGGATGAATCCCTCGACGCCGAAGCGGGCGAGCGTGGCGATCAGCCAGCGTTCGAGGTCCTGCACATAGGCGCGTATGTCCATCGCTTCCCGGCGCTTCAGGTCGAGCAGGGTGTAAGCCACGCGCTGCCCCGGCCCGTGATAGGTCACCTGGCCGCCCCGGCCCGTCTCGTAGACGGGGAAGCGGGGGGTAAGCACGTCGGAGCCCTTGGCGCTGCTTCCGGCGGTATAAAGGGGGGGATGTTCGACGAACCAGAGCAGTTCTTCGGCCTCCCCGGCGGCGATCGCCTCGGCGCGGCGCTCCATTTCGGCCACGGAGTCTAGATAATCCAATGGTTTCGGCGATGTTTTATATTCCATAGGTTATACTTGCCAAAAGCTATTGGTATTTGCTACACCTTTCGCTCTCCATGGAATGCGGTCGTGGCGAAATTGGTAGACGCACTACCTTGAGGTGGTAACGCCGTGAGGCGTGGGAGTTCGAGTCTCCCCGACCGCACCATCCTTGGCCCTTTCGGGCTTCGGGTGGTTTACGCCGTTTGCAGGCTGATAGGGGGATCACAGGGGAAATAGAAAACAGGCCTATTCGGCCTCGTCATTATCTTCAGGTTCCATTTCATCATCCCCGTTTTTGGCATCGGGGGTTTTATCGGCGCCGGCTTTCTCATCGCCTTCATCATCGGATTCTTCTCCGGCATCTTCACCGCCCTTCGATTCCACGGCGCCAAGGCCGCCGACTTTGCCGATGCCGCCTGCGGGAGCTTCTTCCTCTTCACCGTCGAGGCGGCGTTTGATGGCCCTGGAAACTTCGTCGCCGCCGGGGTGAAGGTTGGTCATGTCGGGTTTCGGTTCGGCGGTTTTTTCGATGTCCTCGCCTTGTTCTTCGGCTTTCAGGCGGGCTTTTTCCTGGGCTTTCGCCTTTTCTTTTTTCAGCCCGTCGTAATACGCGCGCTTTTTCTGGAAGGCCTCCATCTTGTCGTCGGGCATGGGAACCCACGGCCTGGCGGCGTTATACGTTGGCGCGGAAAAAATATGGGGGGCGGGTTCGACCGCAAGCTCGGGGTGTTCCCCTGCCGCATGCGGGGAAAGCGGCCGTTTCAACCCCGCCCGGCCACCGGCCGGCGGTTGGGCGTCAACGGCAAGGGCGGGCGT
>CAZBUX010000211.1:0-3270 GCA_964495185.1 uncultured Rickettsiales bacterium
ACAGGGCAGCGATGATTTTTTTCATAAATGCTCATTCTCAAAGGTTGCGGCTACGAGGTAATGATAATCATTCTCAATTGCGGAGTCCAGCTAAATAAGCGGCTTTGGCTTGCAATGTCATATGGGGGGCATTACATCTGGGCGCGTAATTGCAGGGGGTTACCGATGGGAATGCGCGCCGAAGATATAAAAACGATGATCGCCAATGCCATACCGGGGGCGACGATCGAGCTTGTCGACACGGGCGGGGATAACGAGCATTACAGCGTGACGGTCACCTCGGCGCTGTTTGCCGGAAAAACCCGCATCGCTCAGCACCGCATGGTGATGGACGCGCTGGGCGGCGGCATGGGCACGACGCTCCATGCGCTGGCGGTGACGACGAAAACTACTTCGTAATCTTTTCTTTGGTCTTGACCGCCGAACCGCTGATGGCTTCGCCCGCGCCTTCGATGTCGCGGCCTGCGCCCTGAATGGTGTTGCAGGCGGAAAGCGCCAATGCAGCGAGTAGTATTGCCAGTACCGATTTTTTCATAAAAACCTCTTTGGATTATTGTTTCTTGTCGGCATCCCGCATTTCGCCGAGGCGCCCGGCCATGCGGCGTAATGAACGGCTGCAATCGTCTCGCGGGATGATGACTTCGACGATGTGCATCTCCTCGCTGGCTATAGCATCCTTCAGGGCTTTTTCCAACTCCCCTTTGGTTTCGACGCGCGCGGCCTTGCCGTAGTGCAGGACGTCGCGGACTTTGGTGTAGTCCCAGCGATGGATGTTGTTGAACGGGCCGTCGATGATGTGGCGCTGCGTGCCGTAGCCGTCGTTATTTAAGATGCAGACGATGGGATGCATGTTGTATTTGGCGCAGGTGGAAAGCTCCATGCCGGTCATCTGGAACGCGCCGTCGCCGACTAAGCAATAGACGCGGCTTTTCGGCTTGGCGGCCATGGCGCCGATGGAGGCGGGAACGGCGAACCCCATCGAGAGATAATAGGCATCAGCGAGGAAATTGCTCTCCTGCGTGGTGCGCAGGCCGATGGCGCCGAGCAGCGCGTCGCCAGTGTCGCAGACCACCGTGGCATCTTCCGCGATGGTGAGGCCTAAAATACGGAAGAAGGAATCGGAATCGAGCGGTTGCTTGCGCTCGGCGTCGGTGAGCGGTTTTTCGTCGATGCGGTGGTAGGGGTTGGTGAACACTTTGCGCGGGATGTCGCAGGATTTGAGCCCTTCGAGGAAATCCTTGAGCAGCACGTTTTCATAGGAATGCAGGCCGATGCGGATGGTTTCGGTGTTGGCCAGAATGGTGCGGCGGCGGTCGAGCTGCGCGGTGTTCATGCCCATGAATACGTCCGACAAAAACGCGCCGAGGAGTATCAGGCAGTCGCTGCCTTCGACGTATTCCTGCGTGACGGCTTCGGAAAGCCCGCCGCTGTAAACGCCAAGGTAAAGCGGGCTGGTTTCGGGGATGATGCTTTTGGAAAGAAGCGTCGAGGCGATGGGGATGTTGAATTTTTCGGCAATCGCAACGGCGATGTCGGTTAAGTCGTGGCGGTGCAGCTCGACGTCGGCGACGATGACGGGTTGCTTCGCGCTGTTGATAAGACCGGCGATTTCCGCGAGCGCGGCTTCGAGGTGCAGCGCGTCGGACTCGGGCGCGGGTTCGTTGCGAAGCGTGGGGAGCTTGATGGGCATGTCCACGACGTCGTACGGCACTTCGATATAGCCGGGGCGGCACTGGGCTTTCATGGCGGTGACGACGCGGATGATCTCGTCGGCGGCGGTGGCGGGATCGAGGAGTACGGCGGACGCGCAGGTGACTTCGTCGAAGATGCGGCGCTGCGTGTCGAAGGTTTTGACCTTGTGGTGGAGCAGGGGGTCGAGCTTACGGTCGCCCGGCGAAGGCCCGCCGGATATGACGAGCACCGGGCTTTTTTCCGCGTAGGCGCAGGCGATGGAATTAAGCAGGTTCAGCCCGCCGACGCAGTAGGTGATGACCGCGACGCCCAAGCCCCGGATGCGCGCGTAACCATCGGCGGCGAAGCCGACGGATGGCTCGTGGGTCATCGTATATAATTCTATGGGGGATTTTTCGAGCCAGCGGAACGTGGGGAGCGCGAAGTCGCCGGGGATGCCGAAAGCGTGGTGAACGCCTTGGTTGTAGAGGTAATCGAAGAGAAAAGAACCAACGGTGTGGGAAGAAGTGTTAGGCATAAGGGATAAGGGATAAGAGTAAGGGGTTACACTTTTTCTTTCAGGACGGTGCGGAGGGATTTTAGCATTTTTTCTAGTTCTTGTATCTCACTATACACATGTTGGGCTTGTATGCTTTGAAAATAACCTAAGTCTTCGCCTAAAAATAATTGTGTTTCGAGTTCAGCCAGTGAACCGATGGCGATGCAGAGAAATTGTACAAAATCGCGCGTGCTGTTGCGTGAATGCCCTTCGGCGATATTGGAGGGTATTGATATAGCCGCTCGCCGTAATTGCGATGTCAGTCCATATAATTCTTCCTTGGGAAAATTTTGCGAGAGAATATAGACCTGTTTAACAAGGGCCCTGCTACGCCTCCAGACATCAAGGTCACGATAGCTTCTAATTCCCGCCATCCCCTTATCCCTTATCGCTTATGCCTTATCCCGATTTATTTACCGGCAGGCCATTCCTCGGCGGATTCAAGATGCGGCTCTTTTTCGCCGGTGAGGATAGAGCGGGCCTGGGCGTGGTTTAAGCCGTTTTCCCATTTGGCGACGACGATGGTGGCTATGCCGTTGCCGATGAGGTTGGTGAGCACGCGGCCGGGGGCCATGATGCGGTCGATGGAGAAGAGCAGGGCGAGACCGACGGCCATCTGCTCGGGCGGGAATACCTGCAAGGTGTTCAGCGTGGCGGCGAGCACGACGAAGGCGGCGCCGTAGACGGCGGCGGCGCCCTTGGAGGTGATGAGCAATACGCCGATCAGCGTGGCCTGCTGCCAGACGGAAAGTTCGACGCCGGTGGCGTAAGCGACGAACATGGCGGCCAGCGACAGGTAGAGCGTCGTGCCGTCGAGGTTGAAGGAATAGCCGGTGGGCAGCACCATGCCGACGACGGGCGGCGCGCAGCCCAGCGCGGTCATTTTATCGATCATGCGCGGGAGCACGGTTTCAGACGAGGCGGTGCCGAAGCTGATGACCAGCTCCTCGCGGATGTAGCCCAGGAATTTCCAGAAGGGCAGGCGGCAGTAGAAACGCATGATGCTGCCCAGCACGATGATGACAAACAGGATGCACGAG
>CAZBUX010000212.1:0-3246 GCA_964495185.1 uncultured Rickettsiales bacterium
ATGTGCGGCCACCACGCCGCCCAGACCGCCCTACGCCTGTGGCCCGCCAGCACCATCACCATTGCCGATCGCGGCGTGCGCGAAGGCATTATTTTATCATTGATCAATGACCGGTAGAAAAAAACCAGCCAAGACCTCGGGCAACCGCCCGAGCAAAACGCGCGTGAAAACGGCACGGCAGCGCAAACCCTCGTCGACGCGCTGGCTGCAACGCCAGCTCAACGATCCGTATGTGCACCGGGCGCGCAAGGAAGGCTACCGCTCGCGCGCGGCGTATAAGATCATCGAGCTGGACGACCAGTTCCATTTTTTAAAACCCGGCAAGCTGGTGCTGGATTTAGGAGCGGCTCCGGGCGGGTGGACGCAGGTGGCGGTGTCGCGCGTGCGCTCGACAGCGGAGGAAACGCGCGTGATTGGCGTCGACCTGCTGGATATGGACCCGGTGGCGGGGGCGACGTTCATGCAGCTCGATTTCCTCGACGACCGCGCGGCGCATAAAATCACCAAGCATTTGCCACCCAACCTCAACCGCGGTTTCGACGTGGTGCTTTCCGACATGGCCCCGAACACCACCGGGCACAACGCTACCGACCATTTGCGCATCATGGCGCTGGTGGAATCGGCGTTCCATTTCGCCTGCGAAGTGCTGAATCCGGGCGGGGTGTTCGTCGCCAAGGTGTTCCAGGGCGGCACCGAACGGGAGCTTCTCGCGGCGATGAAAAAAGCCTTCACCAACGTGAAGCACGCCAAACCCAAAGCCAGTCGCGCCGATTCGTCGGAGATTTACGTGGTGGCGTCGGGGTTCCGAGGGCATAAGGTTTAGGGATAAGGGAAAAGGAATAAGTAAGAAAGTGTCGGTTCTTTTGTCTTCTGCCAGTCGCCGCTTATCCCTTATCGCTTATCCCTTATCGCTCATCTTCCTCCTTGCCGCCTGCGCACCGCAGGTGCAGCCGTATGTCGCGGCTGATCATCCCCCCAGACTCGATGCCGAGATTTTCCACGCGCAGGATGAAGCTTCGCTGCCGTACCGAAGCTGGCTGCCTCGGGGGAAACCGAAAGCGGTGATCGTGGCGCTGCATGGGTTTAACGACTACAGCCGGGCGTTTGAGGAGGCGGGGGAATATTTCCAGAAGCGCGGTATCGCGGTGTATGCTTACGACCAGCGCGGATTCGGGCAGGCGCCGGAGGTAGGCATCTGGGCGGGGCGTGATAACCTTGTGTCGGATCTGCGCCAGTTCGTCGCCGCAGTGTCGAAACGCCATCCGGGGCGGTCCGTGTATGTACTCGGTGAAAGCATGGGCGGTGCTGTGGCCGCGGTGGCGCTGGCCGGAAAGGGCAATACGAAAATCAAAGGCATGATCCTTGTCGCGCCCGCCATATGGGGCGGGGAGACCATGCCAGCGTTCTATCGCGGTTCGTTGTGGCTGGTGGCGCATACGCTGCCGTTCCATGAACTGACGGGGAAGAACCTGAAGATCCTTGCTTCGAATAATATTCCCATGTTGAAACGCCTGCAGAAAGATCCGCTTATCTTAAAGTCGAGCCGTGTCGACAGCGTGTACGGTCTGGTGCAGTTGATGGACGATGCCTATTATAAAGTGACTGAACTGGAGGTGCCCGTGCTGCTGTTATACGGCAGCAAGGATCAGGTGATTCCCAAAGAACCTATCGAGCGTGCGCTGGCGCGGTTCGGAAGCGCGGTGACCTACGCGCATTATCCCGAAGGCTACCATATGCTGCTGCGGGATCTGCAGGGGGAAGAGGTGATGGAGGACATCGCGGCATGGATCGGGGCGCCGGGAAAACCGCTTCCCTCGGGTTTTGGGGCTGGATATATCCCATCCGGCGGGGCTTATAGCGACTAATCTATTGTTTTCTATGAAAAACCATTGTAACCGAACCTTAACTTGAGTGGGGGTAAGGTGTAATGGTACAATTCTTGAATAGGATAGAAATATAATAATAACATAAAGACTTAAGGGTAACCGGGCTTAATTATGCGGCATTTTAGACAAATTAAGGGGATCGCTCTGGGGCTGGCAGCACTGCTGGCAACGGCTGCGGTTCCGGCCGCGCCCGCCCACGCGGTTGCCACCGATTCGCTTATCGAAGGCGCCAAGCAATGCACCCGCTACCTGACGCGCTACGAGCGCGAATACGGTATCCCCACCCACCTGCTCTCCGCCATCGCCTCGACCGAGTCGGGTCGTTATCATGAAGGCCTCCGTATCAACATACCGTGGCCGTGGTCGATCAACGCGCAGGGCAAAGGCTATTATTTCGAAACCAAGCAGGAAGCCGTCGCCATGGCGAAGAAACTGCGCGCACAGGGCGTGAAGAGCTTCGACGTCGGTTGCATGCAGGTCAATATGCAGCATCACGGCCAGGCGTTCAAAACGCTCGACGAGGCGTTCGAACCGCAGAACAACATCGCTTACGCCGCAAGCTTCCTGCGCGATCTGTACCAGGATTCCACCTCGTGGAAAAAAGCCGCGTCGGATTACCATTCCAAGACGCCCACCCTCGGCAAGAAATACGTCGGCACCGTGTACGACAACTGGTACCAGATCATCGACAAGCTGCGCCTCGCGCGCATGCAGGTGCCCACCGGAACGGAAATGGCGGCAGCGCAGAAGGAAACAGGCGTGAAGCCCGTATCCTATGTGAGCCGCGGCGTCGAAAAACCCAAGGCCTCCGACAAGAAAACCGCCGCTTATAAAAAGCCGCACATGAACAGCATTTCCTTAAGCAAGAAGGAAGTCACCCGCGAACGCGGCATCCTCATCGTCCGCCCCGATATCAGCGTGGTGGAAACGCCCAAGGCCACCGCAAAAACCTTTACCCTGGCCGAAGCGAAGCAGTCGACCGGCTCGGCTAAGGTCGTCCACGTGCCGCAGCGCCTGATCGACGCTACGCAAAAAAGCGGCCCGCGTTTCGTCTTTAGCGATTGAGAACTCCGTAAAATTCGCCTATATCTGCTGTAGTGTTTAACCTACTGCAGAGGCGGCCATGCATCCCCTGGAAGTCATCGAAGTCCAATCCCTCGAAGTATGCTGCGACGGCGGTGGCGGGGCGCTCGGGCACCCGCGCGTCTACCTGCATATCGACCGCAACCACGGCAGCATCGTCTGTCCGTATTGCAGCTGCACCTATGTGCTGGCGCTGATGGCCGGAAACGCAGGCGGCGGCCACTGATGGGCGACGCCCTCGTCATTATCCTCGTTTTCGCTACTTTCGGCGTGCTCA
>CAZBUX010000213.1:0-3243 GCA_964495185.1 uncultured Rickettsiales bacterium
GCTTCCAGCGCGAAAGCAACGCGCCGCCCATTTTTCCGCAGCCGACGAGGAGGATGGTGTGAGTCATAATGGTTTCATACTATCATGTCCGGCTTAGGCCGGACACCCATTGTATGGAATGAATGGATTCCCGGGTCAAGCCCGGGAATGACATAACGGAATTTACGCTTCGGCGATGGTTTCGAAGAGTGAAATCTCCAGCGCTTCCTGCGGTGTTTTTCCGCCCCACACGACGGATTGGAACGCGGGGTAGAAGCGTTCGCATTCTTCGATCGCGATATCGAGAAGCTCCTGGAAATGTTCCGCCGACGTGCCCACGCCGTCGCGCAGCAGCAGCGAGTGGCGGAAGGTGATGGTGGAATCTTCGGAGCAGATATCGAAATGGCCGAGCCAGAGTTTTTCATTCACGATGGCGAGCAGTGCATAAATTTTCGGCAATTGCTGCTTGGTAAATTTCGTATCGAGCGCGCATGAAAGCGTAAGCCCGCCGGAATCCGGCTGCCATGCGAACCACATGCGATAGCGTCCCCACTGTCCGGAAGTTTCGGTGATGAGTTCACCGTCGTCGGGACGATCGAACACCCAATCACGATCCATGATCACGCGTTCGGCGATGTCGAGTGGATTATAAAGCTCTTCGGTTTTGAGGCTCATCGAAGTCATGGATTTTTTTCCTCCGAATAGTCTGTGATAATGGGAAACGTAAGTGAAACCGCGGTTATCCTTGCATGGAATTTTTGAGAAAGCCATTACTTTAAAAAGGATGAACAGGAATTATTTTATTGATATAAATCAATATGTTCTATCCAAGGTTTTGACCGGGCTTGTTATTATATATCTTGCCCGGATTTTAGGGAGAGGGGTGGGGTATTATGTTAAGGATTTGCATTCGGCAACCACTCCCCTGCCTAGCGCTTATCTCTTCAAGGGGAGGGGATTACCTGGCTTCCAGCTTTGCCAGGCGCTCTTTTAATTTTTCCTGTTCTTCCCGTGACTTGGCGAGCATGCCCTGCACGGCGTCGAACTCTTCCCGGGTGACGAGGTTCATTTTGGAGAGCCACAGCTCGACGCGATGGGCGATCATAGCGTCCATTTCGCGTTTCATTTCGGCAAGGCTACCGGCCGCGCCGCTGGCCATGCGGGCGATATCGTCAAAAAATTTGTTATCTTTCTGCATGTTATCTCCATTTATGGGCTTAACCATTCCTAAACTCCAGCATAGTATTATATAGAGTGAGCGCCAACATTTTTAAGTAATTGAAAAATATGAAAACAATATTGGTTGTCGGCGGGGGCGGGTTTCTGGGCTCTAACCTCGTGGCAAAACTTCTCGAGCGGGGCACGCACCATGTCGTGGTCTGCGACACGTTCGGCAGTAACGACAAATGGCGCAACCTCGCACGCAACCCGGTCTATGAAATGATCCAGCCCGAACACATGTTCGAGTGGCTGGAGTTCAACCGCCAGCATATCGACATGGTGTTCCATCTCGGCTCGATCTCGTCGACTACCGAGCGCAACATCGATCTTCTGCTCAAGCACAACTTCTCGCTCTCGGTAAAAATCTGGCGCTGGTGCAACGTGCGCGGTATCCGCATGCTCTATTCTTCGTCCGCGTCCACCTACGGCGACGGGCAGCACGGCTTCGACGACTCCATCGACATCGCGTATCTTCGCAAGCTCGAACCGATGAGCGGTTATGGCTGGTCGAAACACATGTTCGACATGCACGTTGCCACCGCGGTCGCGCAGGGCGAATGCCAGCTGCCGCAATGGGTGGGGCTTAAAGTGTTCAACGCTTACGGGCCGAACGAATTCCATAAGGACGACCACCGCAGCGTGATCTCTAAAATCGCGCCGCATGCGATCCAGGGCGGCAGCGTGAAATTGTTCCACTCGAATAACCCCCAATATCCTGACGGCGGGCAGAAGCGCGACGTCATTTACGTCAAAGACTGCGTGCAGGTGATGCTGTGGTTCCTCGATCACCCCAAGGTGTCGGGACTGTTCAACCTCGGCACCGGCAAAGCCAGCACCTTCAACGAAATGGCCGCCGCGATCTTTACCGCTCTCAACCGTCCGTCGAACATCCACTACATCGACATGCCCGAAGGGCTCGCCAAAAATTACCAGTACTTCACCGAAGCGAAGATGGAGCGCCTGCGCGCCGCCGGATACACGGCGGAATTCACGCCGGTAAACGAAGGCATCAGGGATTTCGTGACCAACTACCTCGTGAAGGACGATCCTTACCTATAAGGATTATAGCTTCTTCCTGTACTCACTGTAAGCCTCTTCCACGCCGCTTGTGCGTTTCTTGATGGCGTCGCCCATGACGTCTTTCATGTCGTGGTGGAGTTGCAGCTTCACGCGGTTGCCTTCGGGGGTAAGCGATGCGCGCGGGAGATTGCCCGCGATGCTGCCGGAGAGATGGTAAGCGAGGTTGGCGACCGTGCCGATGAGGCGGGCGCGGTTGCGGTCGGCAGGCGTGAGCAGTTTTAATTCCTGCCAGTCTTCCTTGAGCTTGAACTGGTAGCGATGGTAAAGCGCGAGTGCGAGCGTTACGCGCTCGCGGTGCGAAAGTCCGGTGAGGGCGGAGAACAGGATGCGGTTGAACGCCCATTCGGCGCGGTACTCGGGATGGATATGCAGCGCGATATCGCATAACAGGCTGGCGGCGTAGCGCAGGCGCTTCTCGGTTTCGCTTTCGCCGTCAAAGAGCGGGGCCATCCACGCGAAAAGCTCGCCTGCATAGGTTGCCGAGCGACCGCTCTTGGTGGCGAACTCGGTGCAGGAGGCGATGAGGCCGTCTTCGTCACGCACGCGCGGCGTGAGCATTTCATAAAGATAACCTTCGCGGATACCGCTGGTGGAAAATACGATCTTTCCGGGGTTAGCCTGCTCGATGATGTTTTCCAGAACCATCGCCGCTCCGGGAAGCGCGGGCACGCGCTTGGCGGCGGAACCGGGGAATTTTTCCAGTTTGTCGGCAGGCATCGCCGCGATCTCTTTGGCGAAGGCCAGGAAGTTTTTTGCGTCGACCGTGTATTCGTGGAGAATGCGCAGCGGATAGCCACTGGCGGTTAAGTGCATTTTCGCGAGTGCGCGGAAGCTGCCGCCGATGGCGTAGAAATTATCCGTCTTGCGATTGTCGAGCCAGCGCAGCTCGGCGAAACGCTTATCGATGATCTTGCGGAGTTTGGCGATGTCGCCTTTGGATTCGTCGATCATGCGCAGGCTGCC
>CAZBUX010000214.1:0-3232 GCA_964495185.1 uncultured Rickettsiales bacterium
CACCGATTTCGGCCTCTTCGTCGGCCTCGACGGCGATATCGACGGGCTCATCCACCACTCCGACCTGTCATGGTCGGAAGCGGGCGACGTCGCCATCAAGAAGTATAAGAAGGGCGAGCGCATCAAGGCTAAGATCCTTGCCATCGACATCGAGAAGGAACGTATCAGCCTCGGCGTCAAGCAACTCGAGAACGATCCGGGTGAAAGCGAATTCGGCGGCCTTGCCAAAGGCGCGAACATCACCGTCACCGTTTCGGAAGTTTCGCCCGACGGCCTGACCGTGAAAGTCACCGACAACCTCACCAGCTTCGTGAAAAAAGCCGATCTCGCCCGCGAGCGCCAGGACCAGCGTCCGGAACGCTTCGCAGTCGGCGATCGTCTCGACGTGAAGATCACTTCGGTGGATAAAGCCACGCGCAAGATCGGCGTTTCGGTCAAGGCGCTGGAAGCCGAAGAACACAAGAAAGCCATCGCCGAATACGGCTCTGTCGACAGCGGCGCAAGCCTCGGCGACATCCTCGGCGCGGCGCTCAACGAAGCGAAGGCCGACAAACCGGCTAAGAAGAAGAAAGGATAAGGTTGTAGGGTTATGGGTTTTAGGGTTATAAGGAACTGCACTGCCTTGCACTTCCCTCATAACCCTATCACCCCATAACCCTACCCCCCCTTTTTATGGCGATCAACGCGGACACCCTCCTCGACCGGCTCTACCTGAAAAGCCAGATATCCAAATGGCGCATACTCACCGTGCTGTTTGCCATTATCGCACTCGTCGCGGTGTTTGAGCGCTCCTCCGTCCACTCCCCCATTGAAAAACCTTTCATCGCGCGCATCACTATCGAAGGGTTCATCGACGACAACCAGGAACTCTACGACCTGATCGACGAAGTCGCCGAAAACACCAAAGCGAAAGCCGTCATCATCCGCCTCGACACGCCGGGCGGCAGTGCAGTCGGCGGCGAGGAAACCTATAACAAGCTTCGCCAGCTCGCCGCCAAGAAACCCATGGTGACCGTCATGCGTTCGGTAGCAGCGTCCGCCGGATACATGATCGCCCTGTCCTCCGACCACATCATCGCGCGCGAAGGCACCATCACCGGCTCCATCGGCGTCCTCATCGAAGCGGCGGAAGTCACCGAGCTTGCCGAAAAAATCGGCGTAAAGCCGATCATCATCAAATCCACCCCGCTTAAAGGCAGCCCGAATCCGCTGGAAAAAATGACCCCGGAAGCCGCGCGCGTCATTCAGGAAGTCATCAACGATTTTTATAGCCGCTTCGTCGATATGGTAGCCGAACGCCGGAAATTACCGCGCGACAAGGTGTTACAGCTGGCCGACGGGCGGGTCTATAGCGGCCGCCGCGCCCTTGAAAACAGCCTCATCGACGCCATCGGCGGCGAGGAGGAAGCCGTCCAGTGGCTCGAAAAAGAGCGTAAAATAGCCCCCGGGCTCGACATCCACGACGTCTCGGTAGAGCAGGAATTGCCTTTGTTTGAGAGGCTTACGCAGTCCGTGGCAGCAAATTTTTTCCAAACCCGTAGCGTAACGCTTGACGGGATGACGGCAATCTGGCATCCTCAATTACATTAATTCCTTCTACATCAAGGGCATGTCTATGACCAAATCTGAACTCGTTCTGCGCCTCTCCAAGAAGTACCCGCACCTCTACCAGCGCGACATCGAAACGCTGGTAAACACCATCTTCGACAATATTTCCGATACCTTAGTCGATGGTGGCCGTGTCGAGCTGCGCGGCTTCGGAGCCTTCTCCATCCGCAAGCGTGAAGCCCGCAAGGCACGCAACCCGAAAAACGGACAGGAAGTGCATATCGGCGAGCGCTTCGCCATCTATTTCCGCACCGGAAAAGAGCTGCGCGAGCGCATCAACAAGCCGCCGGTGATGACCTGATCGCCTGCCTCGTAAAGCGGTGTGTTTACCTCCACGCGACGTAAGATCAAGGGTTTGCTGACGGTAGTTGCCGTCATCCTCTTTTCCGTGTTCTCCGTCTCCAACCGCAGCGCCGTTACCGTCAGCCTTTTCCCCTTTCCTGTTGAAATCGACGTCCCGCTTTTCCTCCTGGTACTTTCCTGCTTCGCGGTGGGCGTGTTTTTCGCCGCTGCGCTGCTTAGCGTGAAACTCACCCGTTCAAAACGCCTGCTGAAAACCGAGCGCAAGCACGCAAGCGCCCTGCATAACGAACTCGAAAGCCTGAAAACCGCGCCTTCAGCGCAAACGCTCCCCGCCTCGCAGGCATGAGCGTTAAAGTCAAAATCTGCGGCCTCACCGATGCCGCCGCAGTACAGGCAGTCATCGCTGGGAAAGCCGATTACGCCGGATTCGTATACTTTCCCGCCTCCCCCCGACATCTCACACCGCAGCGCGCCGCCAGCTTGCGTGGCATGCTCCCCGGCGCCGTCGAAGCCGTATCCGTGCTCGTGGACGCCGACGACGCGCTGATCAGGGAAATCATGAGCGTCGTCAAACCCGACATGCTGCAACTGCACGGCAAGGAAACGCCAGAGCGCCTGCGCGAGATCAGGAAATCCTATCCCAAAACCAAACTCATCAAAGGCCTCTCCATCCGCACCTCCGACGATGTCGCAATCGCCCTGCGCTACGCCGACAGCGCCGACATGCTGCTCTTCGACGCCAAGCCCCCCGAACTCCCCGGCATGCTTCCCGGCGGCAACGGGCTATCTTTCGACTGGGCGTTATTGAAAGGCCGCGAATTCGGCAAGCCGTGGTTTTTATCGGGCGGCTTAAACGGCGAGAACCTGCGCGAAGCCATCGCCGGAAGCGGCGCAAAAATGGTCGACGTATCCTCTAGCGTCGAAAGCGCGCCGGGTGTAAAAGACGCGGGACTCATCAACGCATTCATCAAGGCGGCACGGACATGAAAATCGCTCTCCAATCCCCCGACAAGGACGGGCATTTCGGCCATTACGGCGGGCGTTATGTCGCCGAGACGCTGATGCCGCTGATTTTGCAGGTGGAGAAGGCTTACAACGATGCGAAGAACGATCCCGAATTCCAGAAGGAACTCGATTACTATTTCACCTATTACATCGGCCGCCCGTCGCCGCTGTATTTTGCGTCGCGCCTCACCGAATTCTGCGGCGGCGCGAAAATCTATTTCAAGCGCGACGAGCTGAACCATACCGGCGCGCACAAGATCAACAACTGCCTCGGACAAGCGCTGCTCGCGCGCCGCCTTGGCAAAACCCGCATCAT
>CAZBUX010000215.1:0-3199 GCA_964495185.1 uncultured Rickettsiales bacterium
CCACGGCTACCACATGGGCAATACGGCGGAAAATATCGCCAAGAAATTCGGCATCACGCGGCAGGAGCAGGACGAATTCGCGCTGGCCTCGCAGCAGAAAGCGGGTGCGGCCATGAAATCCGGGCGTTTTAAAGACGAGATCGTGCCGGTCGTCATTGCCGGTAAAAAAGGCGATGTCACGGTGGATACCGACGAACACCCCAAGCCCGACACCACCATGGAAACCCTCTCCAAGCTTCGCCCCGCCTTCGACAAGGAAGGCACGGTGACCGCCGGTAACGCTTCGGGCATCAACGACGGTGCGGCGGTAGTCATGCTGATGACGGCGGCTGAAGCGAAGAAGCGCGGCCTCACGCCGTTTGCCACCATCAAGTCGTGGGCGCATGCGGGCGTCGATCCGGCGATCATGGGCACCGGCCCCATCCCCGCCAGCAAAAAAGCGCTGGAAAAAGCGGGCTGGACGGTAAAAGACCTCGACCTTATCGAAGCCAACGAAGCGTTCGCCGCGCAGGCGATTTCGGTAAACCGCGAACTAGGCTGGGATTTGAGCAAGGTGAACGTCAACGGCGGCGCCATTGCGCTCGGCCACCCGGTCGGCGCGTCCGGCGCGCGCGTGCTCACTTCGCTGCTCCATGAAATGCAGAAGCGCGACGCCAAGAAGGCCATCGCCACGCTGTGCATCGGCGGCGGCATGGGGGTCGCGGTCTGTGTTGAAAAAAACTAGCGGTCTGTACACGGCATGAACCAGAACAAGCTGCTCGCAGTCAGTAAATTAAGGAGAAAAGAAAAAATGAGTCGAATTGCATTAGTGACCGGCGGAACGCGCGGTATCGGTGCCGCCATCGCCATCGCGCTGAAAGACGCAGGCTATAAGGTGGCTGCGAATTACGGGCATAACGAAGAGGCGGCGCTGGCTTTCAAGGCGGAGCACGGCATCGAGGTGTTCAAGTTCGATATCGCCGAGTTCGACGCCTGCCATCAGGGCGTAAAGGACGTGGAGAAAGCGATGGGCGGGCCGGTGGACGTACTGGTCAACAACGCCGGCATCACGCGCGACACCGCCATGCACAAGATGGACGAAAAGAAATGGCGCGAGGTGATCATCACCAACCTCAATTCGTGCTTCTACATGTCGCGCGCGGTGATCGAAGGCATGCGCGAACGCAAATTCGGCCGCATCATCAACATCAGCTCGATGAACGGCCAGCTCGGCCAGTTCGGCCAGACCAACTACTCGGCGTCCAAGGCCGGTATCTTCGGCTTCACCAAATCGCTGGCGCGCGAATCCGCCGCCCGCGGCATCACCGTCAACGCCATCGCGCCGGGCTATATCGCTACGGAAATGGTGAAATCCATCAAGGAAGACGTCATGAAGATGATTCTCTCCGGCATTCCGGTGGGACGTCTTGGCGAGCCTGAGGAAGTCGCGCGCGCCGTTGTGTTCCTCGCTGCCGACGAAGCGGCGTTCATCACCGGCGAAACGCTGTCGATCAACGGCGGCCAGCACATGGAATAAGGCGGGCATTGTCCGGTTACAGGATGATGACGGTTTTAAAAAGGTTAGCCGGCCTTACGCCACCGGTTTCGTGCTGGCCATAGACGGGCGCTGCGAGAAATTTTCCAGCCACGCGGCAAGCTCGGGGTGGTCGGCGCGCCAGCCAATATGCGCCAGCCGGAAATTGACGTAAGCCAGCGCTACCGCGGTTGCTATGGTGCCGATGGAAAGCGCTTCATGGCCGTACAGCAGCCGGTCGACATCGGCCACCGCGCGGCGCACGGCGGTTTCCTTGCGGATGATCCATTCGGTGGAGCGCTTGTCGTCGGGCTTGCGGTTTTCCAGCACGCAGGCCACCGCCGCGTCCATGATGCCGTCGGCGAGCGCGGCAAGCCCAAGCACTTCGAAACGAGCGGCGCCGCCTGCCGGGAATAGCGGATTCTCCTTCGACAGCGAATCGAGGTATTCGCAGATGACCGGGCTTTCGCAGAGAGTGAGCGAGTCGCTCACGACAAGCGTGGGCACGGTGGCAAGCGGGTTGGCCGCGATCAGCTCGGGCGGGTTGGTGTTCGGGTCGGCGCGCACGAATTCCACCTTGTCTGCAAGTCCCTTCTCCAGCGTCACCACGCGGCATTTGCGGGCGTAGGGGGAGTTGGGGGAGAAAAAGAGTTTCATGCGGGTCGTCCTTTGGGTTTGCACTACGCGCGCGTCGATATCGGGGTATTCCGCCAGCCAGCGGGCGAGAATGCCCTGCTCGTCGGGGCGGTTGGCATCGTCGAGCATGATGACCGTATTAGCGCTAAAATACTGCAATAGCAACGGTAGCGCCGGGTAGCGGATACATGGTTCAAGATAGCCCGGCGGGCCGTCGACGATAAGCAGGTCGATGTTTGGGGCGGGGAACGGCCTGGGAAGCGTGTACCACAGCCACTCTTCCCCACCGATCTCCTGCCTGGAAAGCGGGCATTCGACCAGCTTCACGTGCGGCGTAAGCGCATGCTCGTCGAGGGCGGATTGTGTCGCCCGTAGGTAATCGGGGTGGTGCTCGATAGAAAAAAGCTGCGCGCCGTGGATTTGCTCCAGCGCGTAGCCGAGGATGACGCTTGAACGCCCGCTGCCAAGCTCAACCACGGTTTTCGGCTTGCACTGGAGAATGTGCCGCACGGCGATTTCGGCGAAATCGTCCGCGACGCTCCACTCGGTAAGCGGCGGGAGCGCTGCGCGCGGAGTGATCAGCCGCTCTAGAATTGCAGCACCTTCGCCTGTTTGACGCTGCCGATCTTGCCGATTTCGGTGAGGGCTTCGGACGGCAGGTCATGATCGACTTCGACGAGCGCTACGGCATTGCCGCCCGACTCGTCGCGGCCCAGATGGAAATAGGCGATGTTGATCCCGGCTTTGCCGAGAATCGTGCCCAGACCGCCGATGAAGCCCGGCTTGTCGTCGTTGCTCACGTAGAGCATGCGTGGCCCGAGGCCCGCTTCAAGCTTGATGCCGTTGACCTCGACGATGCGCGGCTTGTCGGCGAACAGCGTGCCCGCCACGGTGCGCGTGCGCTTTTCAGTGGTGACGGTGATGCGGATGAGTGTCTGGTAATCGCTGGTGCGCTCGTGGCTGGTGGCGCTTACTTCGATGTTGCGCTCCTTGGCGATCATCGGCGCGTTGACCATGTTGACGCCTTCCATCAGCGGCGCAAGCAGGCCC
>CAZBUX010000216.1:0-3192 GCA_964495185.1 uncultured Rickettsiales bacterium
ATGGTTTCGCACATAGGCCTTCCACGCCGCCACCGCCTGCGCGCGGCTGCGACCTTTGGCGTAGGAATGGATGTAATCCGGCAGCGTTTTATTCAGGTCGTCACAGAGCATCAGCGCCACCGCCCCGTGCACGATGCGGTCGGTAAGCGCGAAACGGTAGACGGTACGGCGCTTATCGGCGGTGATCTGCCCGAGCGTAGCGGGCGCGAAACGGTAGGCGCCGGAAACCAGCGCCTGCGACAACGCCTGCGCAAGCCGCTGCCGCGAAAAAAATGCCTGCGCGAAACTGTAGCCTTCCTGCCTCACCGCGTGCAGCGATACGTGCGGACTGAGCGAAAGCTTCTTATGCAGCAGAACGATCGCCCGGCTGTAATAGGCCCGCGACGCGAGCCTTGCGGTCAGGCCGGTACGCGTATCAATGCCCCAGTTCAATGGAGAAGCTGCAATTAACGTCGTCCACCATCGTATACGCGTTGTTAGCGGTGCAATAGCTGTAGGTCGGCGTATCGCGGGCGCGCATGGTGCCGCGACCTGCGATGCCGTCGTCGATCTTGCTGTCGATGGCAAAGGCTTCCAGCGAGGAAAGAATCGGCAGTGTGGCGATCGACACACCGTCGAACGCACCGAAATACAGCGCGTTGGTGACAGTCAGCTTGTGCAGCGCTATCGTCCATCCTGCGCCGGTAATGGCGCTGGAGCCGGGAATATTGACGCCCGGCTTGGCATAACAATTGCGGCCCGGCTCGCCGACGACAGGACACGCGGCGGGGTCGTGCACGACGATGGGGTTGTTGATGAATCCGGCAAGTTGCAATTCGCGCCACGCGGCGGGGCCTTCCGACGACCAGACGATAAGCCCGTTGCCGTTACCTGCATGGAGCTGTGCTTCGGCGGGCCAGTAATCGGCCGGGTTTTTCAGGTCGCCGGGGAGCTGATCGTATTTGATGCGGAATTCGGCGAAAGCCTGCTTATAAAGATTGGCTTCTTTCACAATCCCGCGACCGCGCGCAGCGATGTAGAGATCCCGTCCGATGAACATCGCGCCCATGACCAGCCCGATCACGACGAGGACGACCATCATTTCAAACAACGTGAAACCTAGGCGGAATCTGGATTTATCGGCGTGCAAGGCGCATCCTTTCATGCAAAGCGAGGGCCGGGACGGATGAAGTGAAATTTTCTGTGCCATGCCAAGACCGCAATCTCTGGAACACGGCGAAAACACCGGCTTGCGCCGGAACCGGCCCTCGCGGCATCATAAATCGATCAAACGGGATTACAAGCGGAATTGCTTCAGGTGGAAAGCTGCGGGCCGGATTTAGCCGCTTCGGAAAGCGCGACTTTCGCCTGCCATGCGGGTACCGCCGCAGGTTTCACAGGCGGCGCGGGAATTTCAGTCGTAGCGGCGCTTGCAGTATGCGTCACCCACGGATTTTTCTTCAGCGCTTCCACTTCCGCCCGCAGAAGGTCGGCGGCCTGCTCATCCTTGATCGCCAGCACTTCCGGACGACCGAGGAATTTAGCCATGTAGTCGATCAGGTGCTCCTGCCGGTGCGCGGGCTGCTTGGCGATTAAATCCGCCGTGAGCGCGATGACGCTTTTATCGACGCTGGTGTCGCTCACCACGCCTTCGCCATGACCTTTGGATGAAATGGCCAGCAGTACTTCGCCAAGCAGCGTTGCCCCGATAAACAACATGCGCCACGGAATATTTTTCAGCTTTTCCGTAGCGTGCATGTATTCTTCCGTATGCTTTTCCATCGTCCCGACGATACGCAGCGCTTCCTTGCGATCCGTATAAGTCGTGTAAGCATGGCACAAGGTGCTGACCATATAGCCGAAGCCCGCATAGGTAAGCGGCTTTTCCTGAATAGATTCCCAGACCCCGGCAAGGCCCTTTTTCCTGGGTTTATCGGGATCGCGTGCTTTTTCTTTTACAAACGTGCCAAGCAGCCCCGACGCCATGGTGCTGGTGCCAAGCAGCGTATCGCCCCATCCGCCTTTGCGCATTTCTGAAATCTGCTTAGCGCTCATGGTATCGCGCGGCTTAGCCAGCGCACGATGCTGCAATGCCGATTTGGCGATCAGGCTCCCGGCCACGAAGTACATCATGTTGCCGATTTCCGAAGGATTTTCGCGCAGGAAATTATTGACCTTGCTTAAAACACCCTGCGGCTTATTGCCTTTCACCGATGCGATGGCGCAGTCTTCCGGTATGACCATCCCCTGCTCTTTCGCATACTGGAGCATACCGTTTGCGATCTTACTAATCTGCAGGTCGGACTGGTCGTTTCGGCCATAAAGCGTAAGCGCGGTGCTTCCGGCTAAATACGAGAATCCTGCCGCCGCCTCTTCCCAGCGTTTCTCGCCTTCGCCGTATTTGATGAACCCAATGTCGGCCACCGCCATCGCCATACCGCTGGCTTGCAGGCTGCGCTTCCTGAGCTTGTCGGCGAGTTTGATCTTATCCTCGGGAAGCTCCTTGTATTTCGCCTTACCCGTCGCCCATTTGTTCTGTACGAGGCAGGTAGTCAGCTCCGATTCCAGCTTGAAATCGCGCACTTCCAGCGCCGGTTTGCCTTCGAGCGTAAAGGGAATGCATTTGAACCCGAGCTCCTGCAGCTTGCAGTTAATCTCGTAGAGCTTTGCCGGGTCGGCGCCCTCGGCGGCGTGCAGGTAGGCGCGGCGAGCCCCGCGGGCCGTGGTTTTGAATACGACCTCGTCGATCAGTTTCGATTCGGGATAACGGTATTGGGTCACTGCTTTTCCTGTTAGTACTGCCTCAGTTTAATGTACTGAAACACCAAGGTAAATTATACAGGAAAAATGTGACAATTGCGTGAAGGGGGCAAGCAAAGCGGAAAGGGACAGGCGATAAGGGGTAAGATATTGATTAAATTCCCTTATCGCCCCCCTAATCCCTTAGGCTTTTTGCTTCTGCAGCTTGCTCTTAAACTGCCCGTAGCCGAAATACATGGCAAAGCCCAGTACAAGGTAAATGATGTAGAATTTTACCGTTACGGGGTTGGAAAGCAGGCCCCAGATCAGGTATCCGCACAGCAGGATGCCGAGGATGGGGAATACCGGCGCGAAAGGCACCTTGAAGGGGCGCGGCAGGTTCGGCTCTTTTCTGCGAAGGTACAGCACCGTGAAGCAGATGATGGCAAAAGCGCATAACGTGCCGAGGCTTAC
>CAZBUX010000217.1:0-3151 GCA_964495185.1 uncultured Rickettsiales bacterium
CGGCGGTTTCTTCAAGCGAAGAAGCCTGCTGCTCGGTGCGCATCGACAGGTCGGAACTGCCGGCAGCGATTTCGCTTGCGGCGGCGTTGACCGATAATGCGGCGTCCTTGATCTTGATGACCGTTTCGCGGATTTTACGAACGTTGGCGTTAAGCGACTTTACCATGGCACCGATCTCGTCATTGCGTTCTGCGCCTGCGAGGTCGCGGCTGTAATCGCCGTCAGAAAGGCGCTCGATCTCAGCCGAAAGATTACGCAACGGGCGAGTGATGCTAAGGATAATAACGCATAGAAGCGGCAGGAATATCGTTAGTGCAACTCCAAGAATTATAAGAATATTTCGGTTGGAGGTTTCGATTTCCTTGATGACCATATCACCGACGCTATTCGTTTCCTCTTGTATCGCGTCGCGGATTGAAATCTGCGCATCATTAAGCGCGGACATTTTTTGCCTGAACAGTGTGATTAATTTGTCGAATTCTTCATTACTAGCGCCATTAGTTATCATCTTCGGCAGGTCTTCCTGCGCAATTTTAGAAATTTCATTTGCAAGATCGCGTGCGTTATTTTGATCTTCGGTTTTCAGATAACTGACTTCTCGACCAATTAATCGTGAAGTCATTTTATTGAGTTTCTCTGCCGCGCCAGCGACTGCTTCTATATCTTCCTGGGAAATACTTCCTTTTCCACGATGCAGCATTTCCACATAAAAGGCTTCTGCCAGCTCCTGACGGTGCGTGAGCATACGCTGGGCGATCAGGTTGTTGGCTTGCGTGACGCTCGATATGGCATTGAGAGTGCTGAGCTTATTGCCGCTCATGTAAGACATGTAGCTGCTGCACGATAATGCTGTGATCGCAAGCACTCCGATGAGAATCAGCTTTTTCTTAATGGTCAGCGTCATAGTCATATTGTTTCCTGTCCCAAGGTATCTAAATGGGAGGGGCGAATGCCCCTCCCATAATCAGTTGCAATTACTTCTTTTTTCCGGTTGATGCTTCGTACTTGCTGTGGCCTTCGTTATCGCATTTCTCGGAGAGATCGATGTCGTGCTTCTGCAGGCACGCCCAGATCTTTTCATCGTCTTTTTCGCCAGCGCAGTATTTATCTACTTCTGCTTTACATACGCTCCAGTCAAACGCCTGAGCGCTCGAAGCGGCAAAAACGATCGAGCTTGAAACAAGTAGTAAGCGGGTCACTTTAGAAAAAGTATTCTTCATCGAAATCTCCTTAGAATTGAGTGATTAAACAAACGCCGTTTGTACGGTCGGCGTGCCGTTGAACGCGGAATTCGCGTTTTTCGTGAGTACTGCTATGGATGAGCCGTTGTTTCACTACGCAGCCTCTCCCACAGGAACATTGAGTGATTTAAGGACCTCAGCTCCGAACAGTTTATCAACGGTCAGCAACACGACCAAGCGGCCTTCGAGCGAGATAAGTCCGGCGATGAAATCGATCTTCGCCTGCGTTTCGAGTTCCGGTGCGGGTTTTACGTCGCTGATGTTTACGGTCAGGATGTCGGACACGGTATCGACCAACACGCCGATATTGCGGTCGCCGACGGCGAGGATGATGACCACATGGCTGGCGTTGGCGTCGGTCAGGGTATTGGAGAAGCGGGCGCGAAGGTCGAAAATCGGGATAATGAGACCGCGCAGGTTCATCACGCCGCGCATGCATTCGGGCGAATTCGGCAGGCGGGTGGTTTCTGTCCATCCCTTGATTTCGCGTACGGTCATGATGTCCACGCCGTATTCCTCTCCGTTGACCGTGAAGGTCAGGAATTGCTGGGTGGTGCCGGTGACGGCGTCGGACTTGCCGGATTCGCGTGTTTTGTCGAAATTGTCAGCCATATGTGCTCCTTTACCTAAGCGGCCTTAACGATGTTCAGCGGCGGCTGTGCCTGACACAGCAGCTTCAGTTCATTGATTTCAAGGATCAGCGACACCTTTCCGTCGCCGAGGATGGTTGCGCCGGAAACGCCCTTTACCGGGTCGGCGTTGGCTTCGAGGCTTTTGATCACGACCTGCTGCTGCCCGATCAGCTCGTCGACGACCAGCCCCATCTTCTGGGTGCCGCTTTCGACGAGAACGATCAGCGCCTTGCTGGGGTCGTGTACGGCGTTCGGGATATTGAAGAGGCGGTGCAGGTACATCAGCGGCACGAATTCACCGCGTACGTTGATGACGTCGCTGCGGCCCTGCACGCCGTGCACCTCGTCGTGCTTCGGGCGCATGGTTTCGATGATGCTGGTGATGGGGACGATATAATCTTCCGCGCCGACGCGCACGATCATGCCGTCGAGGATCGCCAGCGTGAGCGGCAGTGAAACGGTAAATATCGAGCCTTTGCCGGGGTTATTGGTGATGCGTACGGTGCCGCCGAGCGATTCGATGTTACGGCGCACCACGTCCATGCCGACGCCGCGGCCGGAAACGCTGGTGACTTTTTCCGCCGTAGAGAAGCCCGGCAGGAATACCAGATGGTCGATTTCCTCGTCGGAAAGCTGCGCGTCGGCGGCGACCAGCCCCTTTTCCTGAGCTTTGCTGAGAACGCGGGCGCGGTTGATGCCGGCGCCGTCATCCCTGATTTCGATGATGATGCGGCCCGAGCGGTGATAGGCGGAAAGATGGATGGTGCCCTGCAGCGGCTTATCGTTCCAGACGCGCTGGTCGGGCATTTCGATGCCGTGGTCGCAGGAATTGCGGATCATGTGCGTGAGGGGGTCGCCGAGCTGTTCGATGACGGTCTTGTCAACTTCGGTATTCTCCCCCGACATGACGAGCTGGATATCTTTGCCAAGCTGCGATGCCGTATCGCGGACGATACGCGGCATGCGCGAGAAGATCGATTTGACGGGTTGCATGCGTACCGCCATCACCGCTTCCTGCAATTCGCGCGTATGATGCGACAGTTCATCGACGCCGCGCTGCAATCCGGCCAGCTGGTCGATCGGCAGGTGACGTATCTGGGCGCGCAGCATGGCTTCGGTGATCACGAGTTCGCCGACCATGTTGACCAGGCGATCGACTTTCTCGAGGTCGACGCGGATCGAAGTGGCGGTCGACATCGCGTTTGCGGCAGGCTTGCCCGCGGCATCGGCGGATTTTTTTTCGGACGAAGCCTGGGGAGTGGCGGTGACGGCAGAAAC
>CAZBUX010000218.1:0-3144 GCA_964495185.1 uncultured Rickettsiales bacterium
CTCGCAAATGGATCATAATGAGATTGACTCATTAATCGATAAGTATACTACGCTTCCAGAGAGTGATCAGCGCATTTTTATATTAAATGCTATCTTGGAAAGAGCTGATCTAAATGAAAAGCAACTAGATAAAGTAGCTAAAATTGAAGACAGAGCCATTCACAATAAACTTTATTCTCGTTATGGTCTCTTGGGTCAAAACAGAAAGGGACTATCCGTTGCGCGGCTGGTTGCGCTTCACAAAAATGTTTCCTCTGATACTCTATCCTATTTGGCGGAAATAGATGAGCCCTACTTACAAGGTAACGTTGCGGGTAATTCAAAGACCCCTTTAGCTTCTTTAGAATATCTCTACAAAAAATCAAAAGATAACAGTGATGGATACCTTGTTCAATGGGGCCTGGCGCGTAATAAAAATACGCCTGCTACTATCTTGAGAGAACTTAGTTTAAGCACTGACAGGTATACCAAGCTTTATGCTGAGGAAAACCTCAAATCAATACGATAGCCTCTGAGTAAAGAGCATTACCCACTCTATCCATTCTTCTAAAAACCGGTTCGATCTTATTCCACTACGGACCACCAGCCTACGCCCCTCCGAGGCGCACTGGTTGCCTTCGCAATCCCTAAACCGGCCTTGGGAAAATCACCGGGCAATAGCCCAGATCGTTGCAGGTGCAGCCGGTCAGGGTTAAGGCGACGATCGCCAGCAGCAGAAGGTTCCGCATATATCTATCCTTATGATTTCTCTGTGTTTGGAAGCATAGCGCGGCGGCAGGGATTAATCAATCCTTAAGGGTGGTCGATTAGCATAGATATATCGGTATTTTATAAAAGGCCCTGCGTGGAATTTTCCCGAAGAAATAACGGCGGGTTTTCGCTGCTCGAACTGTCCATCGTGCTGGCGATTGTCGGGCTTGTCACCGGCATGGGCATCTATGCCGGGATGGGCGCGATGGAATCGGCCCGCAAAGCGCAGACCGAAAACAAGCTGAATGCCATCGAAAAATCCCTGATGGCCTACCGGCTGGCGCATAACCGCCTGCCGTGCCCGGCCAGTCCGACCCTGCCGGAAACCAACGCGAATTACGGCCTGGACTGGATGGCGGTGACCAGCGCCTGTGCCGACGCTACGGCGGGTTCGCCCACCGAGCTCTGGCCCGACGGCACGGAGGTTATGACGACGGGTGCCGTTCCCGTCATCACGCTCGGGCTTCCCAACGAATTCATGTATGACGGATGGGGACGGCAATTCCAGTATGCGGTCACCAGTGAATCGGGCCAGCTGGATGCATTCCGGCGCCTCGACGTCGATGCCCAGTGCGCCATCGACGTCATGGACGCCACCGGCGCCGACCGCACCAACGGCAACGGCGGCGGTGCGCTTTATGTCCTGATCAGCCACGGCCCGAACGGCCACGGCGCTTTCCTGCGCGGCGGCACGCGTTTTTCTTCCGGCTCCACCAACGCCGACGAGCTGCAGAATTGCCACTGCAACAGCACGGGGGGCATCACCTACGATCCGTTTACGCCGATCATCAACGGTTTTGTCGCTAAAGAGCCGACCAGAAATCCGGCGGTGCTTACGGATGAATTCGACGATATCGTGCGCTTCAAGGCGCGCTGGCAGATGCAAAGCTACGACGATTATAAAAATCCCCCCATCCTGCCTTATATCGCCATCGGGCAGCGTGCCTATACGGCTGCCCCTGCCACGGCGCCCATATACAAGGCGTCCTGCAACGGGGTATGGGTTCCCACCATGACCGGCTGGCCGGCGGATTACGGCGTGAGCAGCATTAACGGCATGGAATTCATGCCCGACAATGATTACCTCTTCGTGTATTCCGGCCTTGCGGGGAATAACTGCCGCATGCTGCGCATTGTCGGATCGGCGCTCACGAATCTCGGCAATCCCATGCTGCCCGCCGCGTCATGCCCCGCTTATAACGCGGCTAACCGGGTAAGCATGTCCAACAACGGCTACCTTGCCATCACATACCCCGCCGGGGTAAGCCTCTTCAAGCATGCCTCAGGAAGCCTTACATCGCTGGGCAGTACTGCGCTGTCGCCCGCGGTGGCGGCGATGCCCGTAGTGACTGTGTTTGGAAAAAACGCGGATTACCTTTTTCTCTCTGACCGTGCTACCTATGACAGGCTTTACGTGCGTACCGGCGAGAGGCAATTTGAATCCGTGACCACCATGCCGCCCGCTGCGTGGACGGCGCCGGATCTGGCCAGCCTTGCTGGGCAGATTCGTTCCGCTGCATTTTCGCCAGACGGAAAATATTTCGCCATAGGCACCAATGCCGATCCGAAAGTGCGCCTGTGGCGTATCGACGCTAATAATATCTTCACGTCCATTGCCAGTTTGAGCCCGGTGATGGCAGGGATTGCCGATTCGATCGCCTTCTCGCACGACAGCCGGTTTCTGGCGGTGGGAGGCGCAGTGACTCCCGGCGCTAACAACATGTATATTTACCGGATCGATGCGAACGACGCCTTTACGGTTGAGTTCAACAATATATCGAACCCAGGAGTGATATACAGCCTTACGGGCGCGCCCGGTTCAAGTTTCGTGGTGTATGGGTCATACAATCCCGGGGCCACCGAATTCCTTGAGGTGCGGCACAGGCTCACGGTGGGTAGCTGGGCGATGTATGCGTTGCCTGTCGCGGGCGGCTTCCCGCTCGATTTTTATACCGTCGGCGTCATCCATTAGTTACGAGCTGCCGTTCGCCCGTCACTTCCGGCGGCAGCTTGAAGCGTGTGTTTTCCTGCGTTCCCTGCAACGTTTCCATTACAGTAGGCCGTAATTTTCCAATGGCGGCTATGACGCCCTGTACCAGGTGCTCCGGCGCCGACGCCCCGGCGGTGATGCCTACCGAGCCGATGCTGTCGAACCAGGCGGGGTTCAGCCCGCCCGCGTCGTCGATGAGATAGGCGGGGATGCCCGCTTCGGCGGCGAGGTCGCGCAGGCGGTTTGAGTTGGAGCTGTTGCGCGATCCGACCACGAGCACGAGATCGACGCGTTTACTTAAATCATGCACGGCGTTCTGCCTGTTTTGCGTGGCGTAGCAGATATCGCGCAGTTCCGGCCCGGCGATGGTCGGGAAGCGGGCTTTGAGCGCGGCGATGATGTCG
>CAZBUX010000219.1:0-3138 GCA_964495185.1 uncultured Rickettsiales bacterium
GCATCAACCAGCGGCCGCTGGTTTACGTGGGGGATGTGGTGGCTGCCGGTGATGTACTTGCTGACGGCCCATCCACCGACCTGGGTGAACTCGCACTCGGCCAGAACATGCTGGTCGCGTTCATGCCGTGGAACGGTTACAACTTCGAAGATTCGATCCTGATCTCCGAACGCATCGTCAGCGAAGACGTATTCACTTCCATCCACATCGAGGAATTCGAGGTGATGGCGCGCGACACCAAGCTCGGCGCCGAGGAAATCACCCGCGATATCCCGAACGTCGGCGAAGAAGCGCTCCGCAACCTCGACGAAATCGGCGTGGTGCATATCGGCGCCGAAGTCAAAGCCGGTGATATCCTCGTCGGTAAAGTGACGCCGAAATCGGAATCGCCGATGACGCCGGAAGAAAAACTGCTGCGCGCCATCTTCGGCGAAAAAGCGTCCGACGTCCGCGATTCGAGCTTACGCCTGCCTCCGGGCGTGTCGGGCACCATCGTCGGCGTGCGTATTTTCAGCCGCCGCGGCATTGAAAAAGACGAACGCGCGCTCTCCATCGAGAAAGCTGAAATCGAACGCCTCGCCAAGGATCGCGACGACGAACGCGGTATCATCGAGCGCTTCGTTTACGGTCGCCTGCGCGAAATCCTTGAAGGCAAAAAAGCCGCTTCGGGCCCGAAGAATTACAAGACGGGTGCCGCAATCGACGCCGAAGCCTTCGAAAAACACAGCAAGGGCCAATGGTGGCAGTTCACCGTGAAAGACGACGCCGCCATGCACGAAATCGAGCAGCTCAGGAAGCAGCTTGACGCCGCCGTGTCGCGCATCACCCATAAGTTCGAAGAAAAAGTAGCCAAGGTACAGGCCGGCGACGACCTGATGCCGGGCGTGCTGAAAATGGTCAAGGTCTTCGTTGCCGTGAAGCGCAAGCTTCAGCCCGGCGATAAAATGGCCGGACGCCACGGCAACAAGGGGGTTATCTCCAAGATCGTTCCCGCCGAAGACATGCCGCATCTTGAAGACGGCCGTCCGGTGGACGTCGTGCTCAACCCGCTGGGCGTGCCCTCGCGCATGAACGTCGGGCAGATTCTTGAAACCCATCTCGGATGGGCCTCCGCCGGTATCGGCGGCCAGATCCGCGACATGCTCGAAGGGGTCGAAGAACAGCAGAACAAGGCTGCGTCGGTGAAGAAGCTGAAGGAATATCTCGGCGACCTCTACGACGACAAGGACAACCGCCGCGAAATCACCGCCATGAACGACGGTGAAATCATGGAGCTGGCCGGGAACCTTAAGAAGGGTGTTCCGTTCGCTACCCCGGTATTCGACGGAGCCAAGGAAGAAGATATCGTGGTGTGGCTGAAAAAAGCCGGTCACGATATGTCTGGGCAGGTGACCCTGTTCGACGGCCGCTCCGGCGAGCCGTTCGATCGCAAGGTGACCGTGGGCTACATCTACATGCTCAAGCTCCACCACTTGGTCGACGACAAGATCCACGCGCGTTCCATCGGGCCGTATTCGCTCGTTACGCAGCAGCCTCTCGGCGGTAAGTCGCAGTTCGGCGGCCAGCGCTTCGGGGAAATGGAATGCTGGGCGCTTCAGGCTTATGGCGCGGCATACTCCTTGCAGGAAATGCTCACCGTCAAGTCGGATGACGTGGCGGGACGCTCGAAGATCTACGAATCGATCGTGCGCGGCGACAACAGCTTTGAATCGGGCATTCCGGAATCGTTCCACGTCATGGTGAAGGAACTCCGGTCGCTCGGCTTGAACGTCGAACTGATCGAGAAAGAAGCGTAAGCATGAAGCGTTCTAAGATCGTAGTAAAACAAGACGTTTGGGATATCGAAAACAGAAGCCTCTGCAATGCCGACAGGGAAGCTCTGTTGGCAATGGTTTATGCGATGGAGAACCTGGCGAAGGCGAAATGGGAAAAAGACGGTAAAAATGCGAAGGTTTCTTTGGTCTTCCGTGACAAGGATGGAGTAAAGGGAACTAAAATAAGAGACATGGCAGATTATTATATTTCACAGAACAGCAATGAATCCGCGGAAAGCGAAGAACAAAAAAATACAGTGACATATGTAATGGATGATACTGCGCGAATGTTGATACAGAAGCTTTTAAAGGCGCAAGGTTACGAGACCGGCGCAATAATACGATAAAGATCATTTAAAAAAGGACACGGCCCATGAAAGAAGTGATGAGTTTTTTCGGTAGCCAGCTGACGCCGAGCAAGCAGTTCGACGAGATCAAAATCTCGATCGCCAGCCCGGAGAAGATCCGCAGCTGGTCGTTCGGCGAAGTCAAAAAGCCGGAAACCATCAATTACCGCACCTTCAAGCCCGAGCGCGATGGCCTGTTCTGTGCCCGCATCTTCGGGCCGATCAAGGATTACGAGTGCCTCTGCGGCAAATACAAGCGCATGAAATACCGCGGCATCGTCTGCGAAAAATGCGGCGTGGAAGTCACCACCTCCAAGGTGCGCCGCGAGCGCATGGGCCATATCGAACTGGCTTCGCCGGTGGCACACATCTGGTTCCTGAAATCGCTCCCCAGCCGCATCGGCATCCTGCTCGACATGACGCTGAAAGACCTCGAAAAGATTCTCTATTTCGAATCGTATTGCGTCGTCGAGCCCGGCCTGACCCCGTTCTCGGTAGGCGAACTGCTTTCGGAAGAAGGCTATTACGACGCGCAGGAAAAATACGGCGATTCCGCATTCACCGCCCAGATCGGCGCCGAAGCGATTCGCACCATGCTCATGGCGCTGGACCTGCCGAAGGATAAAGTCACCCTGCGCGCCGAACTCGCCGAAACCACTTCGGAAGCCCGCCGCAAAAAGCTGGTAAAGCGCTTAAAGCTTGTCGAAGCGTTTGTCGAATCCGATAACAAGCCGGAATGGATGGTGCTCGAAGTCGTGCCGGTGATTCCGCCGGAACTCCGTCCGCTCGTGCCGCTTGACGGCGGCCGCTTCGCGACCTCGGACTTAAACGATCTCTACCGCCGCGTCATCAACCGCAACAACCGCTTAAAGCGCCTGCTTGAGCTGCGCGCTCCCGACATCATCGTGCGTAACGAAAAACGCATGTTGCAGGAAGCCGTCGACGCGCTGTTCGATAACGGCCGCCGCGGCCGCGTC
>CAZBUX010000220.1:0-3124 GCA_964495185.1 uncultured Rickettsiales bacterium
GTAGCTCCCGAATGGTTCGACAAGCTCAAGGCATCGACCGAAGACGAGGAGGACATGCTCGACCTCGCTTTCGGCCTCACGCATACCTCGCGGCTCGGGTGCCAGATCATTATCTCCGATGCGCTCGACGGCCTCACCGTCACGCTCCCCGCGGCGACGCGCAACATGATGGTCGATAAGAAATAGCTTCTCTTCCATCATCCCGGCGAAGGCCGCGATGACTGCTGTCTGGTAAACGCAGGTTTGAAGACGTCTTTGAAGACGTTGTTGAGTTAATCTGCAAAACCCTATATTGTCACTGCCCGACATTCAGAATCATCCCCCGCTTGGAGCGTCCCCGCCATGGCATTCGATTTCCAGAAATATGGCCTTCAGAAAAAAGCCACCGTTACCGCTGCCGGTCTCGGCGTGCTGGCCGCATGTATCTACATGATACTGTTCAGCGGCGTCTACCGCATCAGCGACGAGGCGGTGAACCAGCAACTCGCCGGTTTCGCAGGTTACGTATCCGCCGAAGCCGCCAACACCGGCAAGGAAGGCAAATTCACCTACGGCCCTGTCGTCATGGAAGGCTGGGGCTTCGACAAGCGCGCGGTGGTAAAGAACGTAAGCCTCGAGCTTTCGGAAAAAGCCCTGCTCGACACTAATAAATGGTCGATCTCCACCGCGAGCATGACCGTAAAGCGCGATCAGGGCAGCAAAAGCCACTGGCTGTACACCTTCGCCGAGCCTTTCAATATCATTGAAAACAGCCAGCTTCGCACGCTGGTGGCGTTCCCGGCTCCCGTTGTCTACAGCTTTTCGGAGCAGGCCGGAGGCGGCAAGCGTATACAGAGCCACAGCCTGAAGCTACCCGGGCAGGTGACGTTCTCGCCGGTCAATAACGCCGATACGGCTAGCCACGGTGAAAAACCGGTGGTCGTCACTTTCGATCCCAACCCCATCCTCAGGGTGCAGGGCGCGCCCGACACGCGCGAATACGAAGCCCTCTATAAGCTTTCCAATGTGAAAGTGGTTTCCGAGGGCGCAGGCAGTATCTTCATCGGCAGCATCACCAGCCAGCAAAACGACAATACCGGGCAGGATAACCGTGTCACCGGCAAATACCTGCTTACCCTGTCGGGCATCGTGGTGGCGGATAAAGACCGCACCTCGAAACCCTATAACCTCCATGCCGATTTAGCCTATCACGGCGACCAGCCCAACATGGAGCTGCGGAAGCTGACGCCGAATTTCATCAATATGAGCTTCGATATCGCCGATCTCTCGCTGTCTAACGAAGATTTCCACTTAACCGTCACCGGCAAGCTTTCCACCGCCGCCGACGATCCGCTGCCTTACGGCGCGCTTGAAATGAGAATCGACCATTTCGACAGATTCCTCACCAGCGAGCTAGTCCCCGCGATGATACGCGGCAACGTGGTCGCTGCGGTCAGCAAAGTCACCGGCAATACGCCTGAAACCCTTGCCACCGCCGCCGATATTTCGTTCCCGCTCAAGCGCGAGAAAAACGGCGTACTCTATATCGGCAACACCACGTTCGAAGCGCTTGCCGCATCGGTCGTATCGAGCCTGCTTGGCACTGCCGCGCCCGTCGTGCTGGAATCTCCGGTTGAAACCAAACCGGAAGCAGGCACTGCGACAGGAACGGAAGCCGCTCCGTCGGCGATTCCGGTGCTTCCGCCACCTCCGGCCCCCATAACCCCAAGGAGCAACGAAGGCGATGGCCTCTAAGCTGAAACGCGCGGTAAAGCCCGCTGCTAAACCCAAAGCCGGAACCAAGGCGAAAGCGAAAATCAAAGTCGCCTCCCTTCCCGAATGGGATCTGCGGGATTTTTATCCTGCGCCTGACGCACCGGAGGTGGTGCGCGATTTCACCAGCGCCGAACAACTGTGCGACCGTTTTTGCAAGGAATACGAGGGCAGGGTCGAGCGGCTGACTGCGCCTTCGCTCGCCCGCGCCATCAAGGATTTCGAAGCGATTCAGGAAGTTCTGGGCAAGCTCGGAAGCTACGCGCAACTGCGCTTCGCAAAAAAGATGACCGATCCCGGCACCGCGCAGTTTTACCAGAACACGCAGGAAAAAATCACCACGCTCTCTTCCAGGATCCTGTTCTTTCCGCTCGCTATCAATAAGATCGACGACCGCCAGCTTTATGTCATGCTCGCCAACCCCGTGCTTAAAGTCTATGCGCCGTGGCTGCGCGACACGCGCTCGTTCCGCCCTTACCAGCTTTCCGACGACCTCGAAAAACTCCTGCACGAAAAATCGGTGGCCGGGCGCGCCGCGTGGATGCGCCTGTTCGACGAAACCATCGCGGGCATGAAATTCCCTTACGAAAAAAAGCAGCTCACCGAGTCGGAAATCTTCGACATCCTTTCGGGAAAAGACGCTGGAAAGCGCAAGAAAGCCGCGCTCGTCATCGGCGCCACCTTTAAGGAAAAAGCCCCGCTTTTCACGCTCATCACCAACACACTCGCCAAAGACAAGGAAATCGAAGATAGCTGGCGCGGGTTCAAACAGCCCATTTCCTCACGCAACGTCAGCAATTATATCGAGGACGAAGTCGTCGACGCGCTGGTGTCCACCGTGCGCGCGGGCTACCCCAGACTCGCGCACCGCTACTACGCGCTCAAAGCCAAATGGTTCAAACAAAAACAACTCGACTACTGGGATCGCAACGCGCCGCTCCCCGGCGATAGCGACCGTAAATACACATGGCCCGAGGCCCGTGAGCTGGTGCTTGGCGCTTACGCGAGCTTCTCGCCGTCGCTGGCGAAGCTCGGCAAGGAGTTTTTCGACAAGCCGTGGATCGACGCACCGCCGCAACCCGGCAAATCCCCCGGCGCGTTCGCGCATCCTACCGTGCCGTCGGTGCATCCGTATTTATTGCTGAACTTCCAGGGCAAGTCGCGCGATGTGATGACGCTCGCGCATGAGCTCGGCCACGGCGTGCATCAGGTGCTATCTGCGAAGCAGGGCACGCTGATGAGCGATACGCCTTTGACTTTGGCCGAAACCGCTTCCGTATTCGGCGAGCAGCTCACCTTCCGCGAAATGATCCGTCGCGAAAAAGACAAAAAACGCCGCAACCGCCTGATCGCCGCCAAGGTCGAGGACATG
>CAZBUX010000221.1:0-3112 GCA_964495185.1 uncultured Rickettsiales bacterium
AATGGACAACGCAGAGCGCCCCCCCGGAGGCAAACAGCACCGCCCCGGCCCAGAAACCGCTGGGCGAGCAGTTCGTCGTTTTGCTGCTCTACGGTAAAAATTCCTTCGGCGACAAGATTTACTCCTACCTGAAAATTACGCTGAACGATCTGCAGAACCTCAAAGCCGCCATCCGCTCCGGCCAGCCCTTTTCGCCCAGCGATTTCGGCACGGTGATCGCCGCCGGACGCGACGAGCCGCCCGAAAACATCCGCCGCGAAATCGCCAGCACCTATCAGGTGGTCAACACGCAGGCCCCCGCCGCCCCCGCCGCACCCATCCCCGCCGGAAAGAAGGCCTGGGACGAATATTAAAAAACGTTGCCGGCTGCTCGTTGCCGGTTGCTCGTAAAGGCATTCCCTCCTATCTTCACTAGCGCAACTAGTAGCGGGCAACCCACTTGCTTACCTTCCCCAACATCGATCCCATTGCACTCCAGCTCGGCCCGCTGGCCATACGCTGGTATTCGCTGGCGTATCTGGCGGGCATATTGCTCGGCTGGTGGTACATGAAACGCGAGCATAAGCTGCGGCCCATCGCCAACCTCACGCAAAAAGCGCTCGACGATACGATCACATGGGCGGTACTGGGCATCGTGCTCGGCGGACGGCTCGGCTACGTGCTTTTCTACAAGCCCGATTTTTATTTCGCGCATCCGGAGCAAATCCTGCGCATCTGGGAAGGCGGCATGTCGTTCCACGGCGGCATGCTCGGTTTCATCGCCGCGTTCGCGTGGTTCTGCCGCAGGAACCGCGTACGGTTTTTCGAGATCATGGATCTGCTCGCCTGCGCGGCACCGCTGGGCATCGGTTTCGGGCGGCTGGCGAATTTCGTCAACGGCGAACTTTATGGCCGCGTCACCGATTCGCCGCTGGGCATGGTATTCCCCAATGGCGGCGAGCTTCCGCGCCATGCCAGCCAGCTTTATGAGGCAGCGCTTGAAGGCGGGTTGCTGTTCCTCGTATTGTTCGTTTTGCTCAAATTCACCCACGCACGCGATAAGGTCGGGCTGCTTTCGGGCGTGTTCCTCATCGGCTACGCGCTCGCCCGCATCACCGCCGAATGTTTCCGCGAGCCCGACGACTATCTCGGTTTTTTCATGGGCGGCGTCACCATGGGCCAGCTGCTTTCGCTGCCGATGCTGGCGCTCGGCCTCTACCTAGCGCTCAGGCCGAAACCGGCGAGGATCGCCCCGCTTGAGCCTTAGCGACATCATACGCAGCCGCATCGAAACGACCGGCCCTATCACCGTCGCCGAATACATGCAGCTCGCGCTTTCGCACCCGGAATTCGGCTATTACATCCGAAAAGACCCGCTGGGCGAGGCGGGCGATTTTACCACCGCTCCCGAAATCAGCCAGATCTTCGGCGAGCTCGTCGGCGCGTGGCTTGCGCAGCAATGGCTGCATATGAAAAGCCCCGAATGCGCGCTGGCGGAACTCGGGCCGGGGCGCGGCACGCTCATGTACGACATACTCCGCGCCACGCGCGGCGTGCCCGGATTCCACGACGCCATCTCCGTACACCTCGTCGAAACCAGCCCCGCGCTCAAGCAAAAGCAATGGCAGGCGCTGGCGGGAAAACACCCGCGCATCACATGGCATAAAAGCATCGACACGCTTCCGGAAACGCCCCGGCTCATCGTCGCCAACGAATTCTTCGACGCGCTGCCGATACATCAATACGTGCAGCAGGACGGCACGTGGCACGAACGCATGGTGGGGCTTGACGGTGATGGACGTTTTTGCTTCATGCTTAATAAACCCTCTCCCTTTGGGAGAGGGCAGGGAGAGGGAGATATATACGAACACTCCCCCGCCACCCTGCACATCGTCGAGCAGCTTAGCCGGCATATCGCGGCGCAAGGCGGCGTCATGCTCGCCGTGGATTATGGGTATGCGGAAGAAAAACACGCCGACACGCTGCAGGCGGTAAAAAACCACCAGTACCATAACCCGCTGGAATCCCCAGGCAGCGCCGATATCACCGCCCATGTCGATTTCGCCGCCATCGCAAAAATTACGCGCGCGCAGGGCGCGCAGGCCTACGGCACCGTAGCGCAGGGTGAATTTCTCGCCACGCTCGGCGCCGGCGCGCGCGCCGCGAAACTCTGCGAGCGCGCCACCCCCGCGCAGAAAGCTGATATACTCACCGCGCTGGAGCGCCTCACTTCCCCCGACGCTATGGGTGACTTATTCAAAGTCTTGTGCATAACATCGCCCTCTCATCCTAAACCGGAAGGATTCTGATGCGCGTCACCAGCCCTGAACTCTCGAAACTGCCCGGCATCGAACACGGCTTCTTCACCCGCGAGGGCGGCGTGAGCCAGAGTCCCTATACTTCGCTGAATTGCGGCTGGGGTTCGGGCGACGACCTGAAGCACGTTGAGCAGAACCGCTTTTATGTGTCGCGCGCGCTCGGGCATGAGAATTCAACGCTGAATACCGCCTTCCAGATCCACAGCGCCGACGCGGTGATCGTGAAGGAAGCCTGGCACTGGGAAAGCGCTCCCAAGGCCGATGCGTTGGTCACCAGCACGCCCGGCATCGTCATCGGCGTGCTTACCGCCGATTGCCTGCCGGTGCTGTTTGCCGACCCCAAAGCCCGCGTGGTCGCCGCCGCCCATGCCGGGTGGAAAGGCGCGCTGTCGGGCGTCATCGAGAACACCCTGAAAAAAATGCTGTTCCTCGGCGCGTCCCTTTCCAACGTCACCGCCGCCATCGGCCCGGCCATCGCCCAGTGCTCCTACGAGGTCGGCCCGGAATTCCGCGAGCAGTTCATGGCGCAAGGCGCTGGCAATAAAAAATATTTCGGGCCTTCCTCACGCGAGGGGCATTTCATGTTCGACCTGAAATCCTACGCATTTGCCCGCCTGCAGGCGGCGGGGATCGCCGCGATAAATGTGCTTGCGCACGATACGTGTTTGGAAGAAAATACTTTTTTCAGTTACCGGCGCGCCTGCCAGCGGGGCGAGAACGTCTACGGGCGGCAGGTGTCGGCGATTGTGATCAACGAATAATCCCCTCTCCCTCCGGGAGAGGGTTAGGGTGAGGGATGCTTGGTTACTCTTCTT
>CAZBUX010000222.1:0-3110 GCA_964495185.1 uncultured Rickettsiales bacterium
GCAGGTCGCTTTCCATCGCCGAGATGAATTCGCTGCTTAGGCAAATGGAGCAAACGCCGATGAGCGGCCAGTGCAACCACGGCAGGCCGACCTACATTGAACTGAAGCGCAAGGATATCGAGAAGCTGTTCGGGAGAAAAGGGTGACGTTTTACATTATTCAGGCATTCTCGGCCTTTCTTCTGTCGCTGCTGGGCACGCGGCTGTTCATCCTCGCGCAGCGCGAGCGGGCGCGCCTGTTCTTGAATCCCGAGCTGAAAGGCCTCAGCCGCCCCGCCACCCCGCGCGACGGCGGGCTGGCGCTGGTGTTCGCCGTCATCATCGGCTTCATGCTCGGCGACGTATCCTACGGTATCGTAATGGCCACCTTCCTGCTTACCGCTATCGCCATGCTGTCCGGGCTGATCCCGGTTCCCGGCTGGGTGCGCCTGCTGGTGCAGGTGATCGCGGTTGCCATTCCGCTCAGCCTCATGCCCGCACCACTCTTCGGCGGCGCTATCCCGCCCCTGCTGGACACGATCTTCACGGGCGCGCTGTGGATAGGATTTATCAATTTATTCAACAATATGGACGGCATCGACGGTATTTCGGTCACCGAAACCGTCTGCATCGGCATCGGGTTGTGCTTTATCACCGCCATGGCCAATGCCTTTCCCAGCCCGTTGTTTTCCTACGGCATGGTGCTGGCCAGCGCCGGGGTTGGCTTCCTGTGGTGGAACAAGCATCCCGCGAAAATCCTGCTGAACATAGTCGGCACCATGCCGCTGGGTTTCATCATCGGCTACCTCCTGCTGCTTACCGCGCAGGCAGGCTACCACTACGCGGCGGCCATCCTGCCTGCTTACTACCTCTCCGATTTCCTCATCACCCACGGCAGGCGCCTAGTGTCGAAGGACAAGCCCGTAAAGGGCTATTACTTCCGGCGCGCGGTAGCCAATGGCCGGTCGCAAAACGCCGTCACGCGTTATATCCTGGCCATCAACATCCTGCTCATCTACCTCGCCTCGCGCACGGTGGTCGAGCCCGATATCGCTATCTACCACCTGATGAGCGCCTATCTCACCGTATTCATGCTGCTGGGATTCTTCGCCAATACGTCGCGCCATGCAGCTCCCTGAACAGGAACCGCGCATCTGGCGCTTCAACCGCAACCTGATCGCGGCGGCGCACGACGCCGTCATGGCGGCGGCAAGCTTCTGGCTTTCCGTCTATATCCGTCTCGGCTACGACCAGATGCTGGAGGCCGCCGACTACCTCTATCTTGGCACCGCAGTCTTTACTACCGTCTGCCTCGTGGTCTTCGTCTCCATGCGCCTCTACCGGGGTTTATGGCGCTACGCCTCGATGCGCGACCTCGTCACCATCACCAAGGCGGTATCATTATCCATTCTCATTTTCGCGGCGCTGATGTTCGTGGTCAACCGGCTGGAGGGCATCCCGCGCTCGGTGTTGTTCATCAACTGGATGCTGCTGCTTGGCATGCTCGGCGCGCCGCGCTTCGCCT
The DNA here is from genome assembly GCA_964495185.1 of uncultured Rickettsiales bacterium. Taxonomy (GTDB): domain Bacteria; phylum Pseudomonadota; class Alphaproteobacteria; order Rickettsiales; family SXRF01; genus CAZBUX01. Next base: position 1,504 of record CAZBUX010000222.1, read on the forward strand.
ATCGCGCCATCAAGGACCGCACCCTGCACTGGCGCATGACGCTCGACGAAGTGGCGAAAATCCCCGTGCTGCTCATCGGCGCCAACGACGTCGCCGAGCGCTTCATCCGCGACATGGCCCGCGACCCGCGCGCGCCCTACCAGCCGGTGGCCATCCTCGATAACGACGCGAACCAGAAAGACCGCACCATCCACCGCATCCCCATCTACGGCAGCGTCGACATCCTGCCCACCGTCATCCGCAAGATGGAGCGCAAGGGCAAACGCCTGCAGAAAATCATTTTAACCGACGCCTCGGCCAGCGGCCAGACCATCCGCCATCTGCTCGCGCTCACCGACAGCTTCGGCATTCCCATCGCAAGGCTACCCAAACCCGGCGAAATGAAAGCGGGCGTCACCGAAAAGCGCGACGTGCAGCCGATCGCCGTGGAAGACTTGCTTGGCCGCCCCCAGAACGTTCTCGACCGCGACGCCATGCGCCGCCTCGTCGAAAATGAGTGCGTGCTGGTCAGCGGGGCAGGGGGCACCATCGGCGCCGAACTCACGCGCCAGATCGGCTCCTACAATCCCAAGCGCATCATCCTGGTCGAAAACAGCGAATTCAACCTCTACCAGATCGAGCGCGAGCTGCGCGGCTCGTTCCCCGCACTGCCCATCGTCGCCCTGCTCGCCGATGTGCGCGACGGCGGCCATATCGACCGCCTCTTCCGCGAGCACGCCCCCACGCTGGTGTTCCACGCCGCCGCCGTCAAGCACGTGCCCATCGCCGAAGCCAACCCCGAGGAAGCCATCCTCACCAACACCTTCGGCACCAGCAACGTCGCCGACGCCTGCGACAAATACCATGTGAAGGCCATGGTGATGATCTCCACCGACAAGGCCGTAAACCCCACTAACGTCATGGGCGCTTCCAAGCGCCTCGCGGAAATCTTCTGCCAGTCGCGCGCGCAGGCGTCGCACACCCGTTTCATCACCGTGCGCTTCGGCAACGTGCTGGGTTCCACCGGCTCGGTCGTCCCGCTCTTCCACGAGCAGCTTTCCAAGGGCGGCCCCATCACCGTCACCCATCCCGGCATGACGCGTTATTTCATGACCGTGCGCGAAGCCGTGGAGCTGGTCTTGCAGGCCGCCGCGCTCGGCGTGGCCATGAAGGGCAGGCGCGACTGCATCTTCGTGCTCGACATGGGAAGCCCCGTGCGCATCCTCGACCTCGCCCTGCAGATGATCCGCCTTGCGGGCCTGCGCCCCTACGAGGATATCGCCATCACGTATACGGGCCTGCGCGCGGGCGAAAAATTATACGAAGAACTGTTTTACATTTCGGAAAATGCCGTTAAAACCAGCCACGAAAGCATTTACCTCGCCTCGCTGCAATGCGCGGATATCGGCATTCTCAAGGCAGGCATGGAACGCCTTGCGGCCGCCTGCCGCGAACGCAAGCCCGGCGAAGTAAAAACCATCCTGAAACAGCTGGTGCCCGAATTCAACCCTGAAAATTCTGAAGTAACCGATGACCATAAAACGCGCGCTGATCTCCGTCTCCGATAAAACCGGCCTCACCGGATTCGCTGAATTTCTGCAATCGGCAGGGGTGGAAATCCTCTCTAC
>CAZBUX010000223.1:0-3108 GCA_964495185.1 uncultured Rickettsiales bacterium
TTGACCACCAGGATCACCACCTGGACCTTGGCGCTGAGCTGCCAGCGCCGCCGGATGCATGTCGTTGGCCGGGATATTGATCAGGTCGCGCGCCCAGAAAACGGCCTTCGCCATCGACTCTATATAGCGCGCGTCAGCCCCCGCAGGCATCGTCAGTTGCGCTCCCGCACGGCTATCCTTCTTATAATGCGTAAAGCGATAACCCGCGAGTGCCCAGCCAAGCGCCATCTGCGTAGCCTGGGCGTTGGAAAACACGCCATCAAGTTTATACGCATGGGGGGGCAGTGCGGCGGGCAAATGCGCAAGGCTCCAGATATCGGGCATGTCATCTATAATGGCGACGACTTCGCCGAGCTTGCCGTCGCGCGCGGGAATCAGGCAGTAATTGCGCGCTTCCGCCTTGAAATGATTAGCTTCGAGCCAGTGCCGCGCGAAGGCCGGCTGTTTCTTGAGCCACGCCGCATAATCCTTTTTCGAAAGCGCCGTAACCGGCACGGCGGATTTGCTTTTTCGGATGAGGTTCAGCATGTGCGGCATGGCAAGAAATTTCCCGGAAAAAATTTTCGCCAGCATAAACCTCCCGGTGACAAAACCGAAATAAAAAATGGCACGATTAAAAACATCGGACAAATCGTCGTGCCCGCGTTCACAGGAATTACAAACGAGAAAACCCGCAGCCATTCACAGGAACACACTGCAGCGCGATTGCAGAACTATTTTTTTACTAAATCAATGATAGAATATTGATTTTTAAAGATATTTTGATTGCCGCTGCAGAGCGCACAAGATAAATTACCGCTATATTCAACCACGGGTGGGCACTATGCAGGCCATTATCCTCGCAGGCGGTTTCGGTACGCGATTGCAATCCGTGGTAAGCGATACGCCAAAGCCGATGGCGCCTGTCGCAGGCCGTCCGTTCCTCAGCCGCCTGCTCGAATACATGGCCGGGCAAGGCGTGACTGAAGCGATGCTCTGCGTCCATCACATGCACGAACGCATCCGCGATTACATCGGGGTGCGCCACGCCGGGATACGCATTCACTATTCCATCGAGGAACAACCACTCGGCACCGGCGGCGCCATACGCCGCGCCATGCAGTTGCTGGCAAGCGACAACCCCGCGTTCGTCCTCAACGGCGATTCGCTGGTCGCCCTCGATTACCGCCGCATGATGGCCGCGCACAGCGCAAACGCCGCCCGCCTTACGATGGCAGCGCAAAACGTCTCCGATTGCAGCCGCTACAGCAGGCTTACGCTGGCGCGCGAACACATCGTCAGGTTCGACGTGCTTGGAGGAAAAAACCCCGGCTGCGCCAGCGTGGGCTTCTACATCGCCTCGCCGGAATTGTTCGACGGCGTCGCCATGCCGCAAACCTTCTCATTCGAACGCGATTTCCTGAATGTGCATGCCCCGCGCATCGAGCCGCTAGCCTACCGGGATGTGGATTATTTTATCGATATCGGCATACCCGCTGATTACCTGCGGGCGCAAACCGAGCTACCGGCGTTCCAGATGGAAACGATCGCAGCCTAAACTCAGAAGAAATATTTACCGGCCGACTGGGATTCAGATCGCGCGGATGGTTTAGTACTGAGCTGCTTACCCATGATCGCGGCTTCGGCCAGCACTTCACTCATGAATCCGCCAAGCACCTGCTTATGCTGGCCGAGTACCTGCTCCTGCTCATGACGTTCCTTTAGCGTTTCCTTCGGAATATAATCGTTCACGAAGCTTGCGGCGGCGTCGAGCCGGCCAATTTCCGCTTCACTTTTACCGGCCAGTACGTTGGCGATAATTTTTTCACCGACTGGCTCCCATGCCATGCTGTCGCTTCCATCCATAAGCTTGCCCAGTGCAGGTGACGCCTTAATCAGTTCACGCAGCGGGTTGAGATAGACGTTGCCCTCTGCCTGATAAAGAAAACGCACCAGCGCCTTTTCTGCACTAACCGCTGCGGGGACGATAGCGGCCCGGCGCTGCAATTCGCTTTGCACTTTCGGCGTAAATTCTTGCAGATCGTCGATAGTCCGGTAGCCTTCCGCACGCACTACCTCAGCAACGGCCTTGCCGATGATCCGATCCACATCATTTGCACCGGAATTAAGGGGGACAAGGTAATGATTCATGCCTGGCATATCAGCGACCGTTTTGCGCAGCGCTTCAAGCAGCGGCGCATTCTCCTCTTGCCGGTAACGGTTCAGGATAATCTCAGCGACATTGCCTTTTACTTTTGAATCAAAGGACATGCGCCCCCCCTTTTTGCATTAATACACTCATTATGGAGGAAAAAAGCGAGGACAGTGTTACAAAATTATGAAATATGAAATTGCCTGAAAATCCATATTGTTGACGAGTGCTAGCCGGTCAAACGTCCAGCTGTTCCAGAATATCCCCGCCGCGCAGGGCGGTCTGTTCCTGAATAAAATTGAAGCGGTGCTCGGGCTTACGTCCCATAAGCTGCTCCACGCGCTCGCGTGTGGGCTCAATATCGGATTCTTCAATCTGCACCTTGAGCAGCACGCGCGTGCCGGCATTCATGGTGGTTTCTTTTAGCTGCGGGGGGGTCATTTCGCCCAGCCCCTTGAACCGGCCCACTTCGACTTTGCTGTTACCCTTGGCGAATTTAGCGATGACGGCGTCTTTTTCCTTATCGTCCTGCGCGTAATGCGTATGGCCGCTGATGGTGATGCGGTAGAGCGGCGGGCGGGCTAGAAACAAATGACCGCCTTTGATCAGCTCCGGCATTTCCTGATAGAAGAACGTCATGAGCAGCGAGGCGATATGCGCGCCATCTACGTCGGCGTCGGTCATGATGATGACTTTTTCGTAGCGCAAAGCGTCCTCGCGGTAATGCGAGCCGATACCGCAGCCGAGCGCCAGCAGCAGATCAGAAAGCTCCTGGTTCGCTTTGATCTTATCCAGCGATGCGCTCGCCACGTTCAGGATTTTTCCGCGAAGCGGCAGCACCGCCTGCGTCTGGCGCTCGCGCGCCTGCTTGGCCGAACCGCCTGCTGAATCGCCCTCGACGATGAATAATTCCGTACCTTTATTGGTCGCGCGCGAGCAATCGGCGAGCTTGCCGGGCAGGCGCAGCTTGTGCGTCA
>CAZBUX010000224.1:0-795 GCA_964495185.1 uncultured Rickettsiales bacterium
CGCCGTGCAACAGCCGGGCGGGCAGGGCGGTTCATCCGGCGGGCAGCGCGAATTCGTGCCGGTGCTGGCGCGCGCGGCGATCGCGGTGGGCGTGGCGGGCGTATTTATGGAAACCCATCAGGATCCCGACAACGCGCCTTCCGATGGCCCCAACATGGTGCGCCTCGACGAGATGGAAGGGCTGCTCGCCCAGCTCAAGGAATTCGACAGGCTGTCGAAAGCGCTTTAACGCTATTGCTGCGTGATGGTGACCGAGTTGTTCGGTCCCGTCTGGGCTATGCGCGCGCTCTGGCCGTTACCGTACTGCCTGATGATCGCCACGCTGTCGCTGGCGAGATGCTGGTCGATCTGCGCGGTATTGTCGTTTCCGCGCGTCGTGATTTCCGCGAAATTACCGCCGAGGCGCTGATCGATGGCCGTATCGTTGTTGCTGCCGGTAAGCGTGATTTCCGCGCGGTTGCGGTCACGCGAAAAAGTCTGCTCCACGCGCGCGGTGTTGTCGTCGCCCTCGATGTTGATCATGGCGAGCTGGTTCTCGACGTGCTGTGTGGTCTGCACGGTGTTGCGGTTGCCGGTCACGCTGACGAGCGCGACATTGTTTTCCTGCCCTTCGATGAACATATGGCCCTGATAGACGCCGATATCGTTATCGTCGCCCTTTACCCAGACGTTCGCATGGCCGTTATTCGCAGTATGCTGGCCCATGACGACGTTATTGCGCGCGCCCTCAGCATAAGCGACGGCGGTATTGCCGGTGACGCGGCGGTCGCCGAGCCCTGAGGCCAGTCCTTGTTC
>CAZBUX010000224.1:805-3086 GCA_964495185.1 uncultured Rickettsiales bacterium
GACGGTAAAGGTATTGGTGTCGCCGATTTGTTCGATCGTGGCGATGTTGATGTCGCCGAGCTGGGTCACGGTCGCGGTGTTGCCGACGCCCTGCTGGGTGACCGCGGTGGTGTTTTCCGCAAGCGAAGCGGCGGCGGTCAGCGCGGTCAGCGCGAAGGCGAGGAGTGGGGTGGTGCGTTGCATGGCGGTAATTCCTTTATTTTATTTAAGGATTATCTAGCCGGGTAAGGCGCAATACGCAAGGCTTGTTGCGCGCCAGGTAGAAATATTAAAATAAATTATTGTAATTCAATATATTAATATTTCCCCGGTTTCATCAAACCTTCACATTTCCTGCGCGGGAAACGTGCTAATTTAAAACCATGAGCCAAAAACCCAAACGCCCCGTAATCCTTATCAGCGGTTCTTCCGCCGATTCCAAATCGGTGACCGCGATGATGGCGATGGTGCGCGCGTCGGGCGCCGACCCGATGCTGGTGGCCAATCATCTTGAGCGCCAGCGCGGGCGGGTAGGGACGGCGCTGCAGGAGCAGGTGACCGCCGATATCGCCAAGGCCGACGGCGTGATCGTCATGGGTAACGACAAGGATATCGACCCCGCCGATTACCGCGCGGCGGCGAGCGCCAAAACCAACTCGGAAAATGCCACGGAAGAAGGCCGCGCCCGCGCCGCCTACGAATACGTGCTGATGAACGAAGCGCTCAACAATTTCAAGGTGCCGCTGCTTGGCGTGTGCGGCGGGATGCAGCGCTTGAACGTGATCTGCGAAGGCACGCTGCATCAGGATATCCCGGAAATCCTCGGCGATAACCGGCGCCAGCAATCAGAGGCGGGGGTTGCGCCTTTTGTGTCCGTGCAGTTCGTGCAGGTTCAGGACGGCACCACGCTTTCAACGATCGCCGACGGCATCAGCGGCGTGTATACGCCCACGCACCAGCCCATGCCGCATAATCTGGTGATGGAAAACAGCATGCACCATCAGGCGGTCGATGTGGTCGGAAAAGGCCTTCGCGCCTCGGCGCATTCTATCGAGCCGGATCATCTGAATGTAAAAATCGTCGAAGCCATCGAGGCCGATCCGCAGGGGAAATTCAAAGGCCAGTATGTCGCGGGCGTGCAGTGGCACCCGGAATTCGGCGCGAGCGAGCTTTCCACGAAGCTGATCGCCAATTTCACCGAAGCCGCTAAAGGCTACGCGCAGGCGCACCCGCTTGCTGCCGAGGTGGATACGCTTCAGGAAACGGTGAAAAGCCTGCCGCAGGAAACGCTGGCCAAGGCGCAGGCCGCCTATCCGGCAGAACCGCTCGGGCCGTTTACGGCTGCGGTGCTGAGTAGCCGGGCCGCGACGCGTACGCGCTAAGCCTTCTTAAACTTCCGATACCTTATCAGGAACATCTGTAGCGCATGCTCCAGCGCACGGCGTTGTTCGACGATGTCGGCGTCGCGGATGCCTACTAAATCCTGCTGGCAGGAGGCCAGCGCCTCGTCGCAGACCTGCGCCAGCATATCGACCGGCGAAGGCTCGAAAACGGGGCGGAGGATGGATTCGTCGTCCTCGCGGTGGCGGTAGTGGTAGTGGAAACGGCGGGGGCCCTTGTATTCCGTGAGCGCCAGCGAAATGGGGGTGACGATGTTCTTGAAACGCTGCTGCCAGTAGAGGCGGTCGGTATCCTGCCGTATGTCGGCGAACTGGCTGTCGAGGATGCGCAGGCAGACGCTTTCCAGCCGCAGGAGCGATTGCTCGTAGGGCGGCGCTTTGGGCGATAAAGGCGATTGCTTTTTGCGGGCTTTCGTGTCAACAGAGATGCTCATGTGACCCTCCGATTCAGCAGCTTTTCCAAGTATAGACCATGCTTGCGGAATTGGCCAGTATGAATAGTATTCAAACCCGAATGTATTAATTTTTAGGAACAAAACCTTGACAGCCATCATCCATGTACACGCCCGCGAAATTCTCGACAGCCGCGGAAATCCTACCGTTGAAGCCGAAGTAGCATTAGAGGACGGTGCGTTTGGCCGCGCGGCGGTGCCGTCGGGCGCGTCCACCGGTTCCATGGAAGCGCTGGAGCTGCGCGACGGGGATAAGAAGCGTTATCGCGGCAAGGGCGTGACGAAAGCCGTGTCGCATGTGAACAACGAAATCAGCGACGCGCTGACCGGCATGGACGGCGAAGACCAGGCGAAGATCGACCAGGTGATGCTCGACCTCGACGGCACCGAAAACAAATCGAAGCTTGGCGCCAACGCCATTCTTGGCGTGTCGCTGGCGGTGGCCAAGGC
>CAZBUX010000225.1:0-3054 GCA_964495185.1 uncultured Rickettsiales bacterium
CTCCATATGAAGGATGAGAAGAAGCCGATAGTAATTATAGTGGCCATCTTTATGAACTTGTGGTGCCTTGATTTGAATAAGCTCACGGGAAGAATCAGGAATAAACCTGTTATGCCCACATATACACTTTTAAACTGACCAATGAAAAAAGATGCCACTGATAAGAGCGCCATATCTCTATTCTGGATGAATTGATCAGCGCGGATATGCATTATTCTGGCTATAAAAAACATCGTCAGCGCAACAACTATGCTATCCGGCATAATGGTCGAACGATTCAGAAACATTATAGGGAGAAGCAAAAGCACAAACATTTGCCACTTAAGAACAGGGGTGATTTTGAGCGAATAATACCCCAATATCGCAACAACTATAATTTTACTTATCAGCGCGAGCAGCAATATCTGCGCTGGCTTGATGTCAAACGCGATTCCTATTACACCAGCAACAATTTCAGGGGCATAGGAAACAGGTGAGTAAACCTTTGGATTATTATCGCTATGATATCGTACCAACCTGTCACGATTGAGTTCAATGTGCGAATTCAACCACGGCGCCCCCCAGCCGCCATCAGCGTTCTTTCCACGCCGCCCTACAGCGATCTCGCGTTTTGCCTTTCGAAAAGTAGAAATATCCACTGTTCTTTTAGCTTTATGAACCCTACCTTTTTCTATCGCGTAATGAAGGAACCCCTCGGGAAGCGTATTAGGTTCACCCCCCATCACCAAGTGCGATAAGTAAGCGACGTGCAAATAGCGCTCGGTGCCATGCCCATATTTTTTTACAGGGTTATAAACGTTGAGGTAGAACGCCTGGAAAGAAAACAAAAGTATCAGGAACAGTATTTCCGCGCAAAAGAAACTCCTAATGGTAGCTAGCAGACCTGCTCTCAAACCAGTCATATTCTTCAGCCTAAAATATCGTTGTAAAAATACGAAATAGTTTGTCCAAACCATACCTCAGCGGAACGGCGAGGATCAGGAATAACCGCTCGGGAAGCAGGAACCTCGTAAGGGCCACGGCGGTTACAGCGGCAGGTTGTCGTGCTTCTTCCATGGGTTGGCGACCTGCTTGTTACGCAGGAGCGACAGCGAGCGGCACAGGCGCCAGCGGGTGTTCTGCGGGCGGATGACGTCGTCGATGAAACCGCGCGAAGCCGCAACGAAGGGGCTGGCGAATTTCTCGCGATAATCGTCGATGAGTTTCTGCTGCTCTTCTTCGTTGGCGTATTTGCCGCGGAAAACGATTTCGACGGCGCCCTTGGGGCCCATCACGGCGATTTCGGCGGAGGGCCACGCGTAGTTCACGTCGCCGCGCAAATGCTTGCTGCTCATCACGTCGTACGCGCCGCCGTAGGCCTTGCGGGTGATGACGGTGATTTTCGGGACGGTGGCTTCGGCATAGGCATAGAGCAGTTTCGCACCGTGCTTGATGACGCCGTTATGCTCCTGGAACGTACCCGGCATGAAGCCCGGCACGTCGACGAAGGTGATGAGGGGGATGCTGAACGCATCGCAGAAACGCACGAAACGCGCGGCTTTGCGCGAGGCGTCGATGTCGAGGCAACCGGCGAGCTGGGTGGGCTGGTTGGCGACGAAGCCGACCGTGTGGCCTTCCATGCGACCGAAACCGGTGATGATGTTCTTGGCGTAATCGGGCTGGACCTCGAAGAAATCGCCTTCGTCAACGACGCGCTCCAGCAATTCCTTCATGTTGTAGGCTTTGTTCGGATTTTCCGGCACGAGGGTATTGAGCGACATCTCAACGCGGTCGGCCGGATCGGAGGTCGGGCGCACCGGTACGCCGGATTTGTTGGAAAGCGGCAGGAAGTTGTAGAGGCGGCGGATCTGCAGCAGCGCCTCGATGTCGTTATTGTAGGCAAGGTCGGCCACGCCGGTCTTGTGCGTGTGCGTATCGGCGCCGCCAAGCTCTTCCTGCGTGACGATTTCGTGGGTGACGGTTTTGACGACATCCGGGCCGGTGACAAACATATACGAGGTGCCGCGCACCATGACGATGTAGTCGGTGAGCGCCGGGGAATAGACTGCCCCGCCCGCGCACGGCCCCATGATCACGGAGATCTGCGGAATGACGCCCGAAGCCAGCACGTTGCGCTGGAAGATTTCGGCGAAACCGCCGAGCGAATCGACGCCTTCCTGAATGCGCGCGCCGCCGGAATCGAGCAGGCCGATGACGGGAGCGCCCACTTTCATCGCCATATCGAGGATTTTGCAGATTTTCAGCGCGTTGGTTTCGGAAAGCGATCCGCCAAGCACGGTGAAATCCTGGCTGTAGACGAATACGAGGCGCCCGTTGATGGTGCCGTGGCCGGTGACGCAGCCATCGCCGGGCACTTTATTGTTCTGCATGTCGAAATTGGTGCAGCGGTGCTCGACGAACATATCGTATTCCTCGAAGGAATCCGGGTCGAGCAGCACTTCCAGACGTTCGCGGGCGGTGAGCTTGCCCTTGGCGTGCTGCGCCTCGATGCGGGTGGCGCCGCCGCCCTGACGCGCGCGCTCGCGCTTATGTTCGAGTTCGGTGATGACCGTATTTTTTTGCATGGCTGTTTCCGTTGTGGGCGCTTGCGGCGAGGTTTCGCTCGGGATGATTTTCTGTCTAGCAAGTGTCATGGCTTTTATCCAGCAAAGTTTATAGAAAATTTAGGCGTTTATGCTTGGTTAAGCAAGCGTAAAAAGCGCGCCGCGTCGGCGACTTCGCCGCGGAAGCGTTCGGCGCGCTGGCTTGCCGCCTCGTCTTCGCCCCATTCTTCCTGCTGGTGCGTTTCCTCAAGACGGGAAAGTTCGAACGCCGCGTCGGCACCCAGCCGCCCTTCCATCACCGCCATCGCAAGGATCAGCGACGAATATAACGATACAAGCAAGGTGAACACCGTAAGCCGCATCGGATCCATCGCCTGCAGGCGCGCGCGCACGGCGTCATGCAGCGTTTCGGATTGTTCCAGCGGCATGACGCCAGAAGTGGTCTGCCAGATGGCGCCGAGCTGCTTGCCCGACCACGCGAGCACCGTATCCCACTGTTCATGCTGACGCG
>CAZBUX010000226.1:0-3046 GCA_964495185.1 uncultured Rickettsiales bacterium
ACCCCCGGCGCGCGCATACAGGCTTCCATCGAATTGCTGCAGGCAATCCTCGATTCGTGGCAGACGGAAAAACGTTTTCCGGCGGATAAGCAGATCGATATATTTTTTAAGGCACGCCGTTATTTCGGCTCGGGCGACCGGGCGGCGGTGGGCGAGCTGGTCTATTGGTGCCTGCGCCACAAGGCGTCGCTGGAATGGCATATCAGCAGACACCCGAGCGGCGATTCGGTGTTGCAGGGACTCACGCCCGAAGCCGCGTCGCACAGCCACGACCGCGGGCGCAAAATGGTCCTCGGCGCGCTGATACTGCGCAAGGATTACGACGCGAATTCCATCCACGCCATTACCGCTGACAGCAAATACTCCCCTGCCCCGCTTACAAAAGAAGAAATGAAAATCTGCACCGCGCTTGCGGGCCAGATACTCGCGCATCCCGGCATGCCGATGCACGCGCGGCTCAACTATCCCGAATGGCTGCACGCGCGCCTCATGGAAAGCTTCGGCAACGATATGGAATCGGGCATGACGGCGCTCAACGCGCAGGCTTCCACCGATTTGCGCGTCAACACGCTTAAAACCACACGCGACGCATTGCAGGCGAAGCTGAAAAGCGAAGGCTTCGAAACCACGCCGACAAAAACTTCGCCGGTAGGACTCAGGCTCAACAAGCGCGGGCCGGTATTCACCTCACCTTCCTTTAAAGAAGGCCTGTTCGAAGTGCAGGACGAAGGCTCGCAGATCGTAGCGCTGCTGGTGCAGCCCGAACCGGGGCACAAGGTCGTGGATTTCTGCGCGGGCGCGGGCGGAAAGACACTCGCCATGGCCGCCGAGATGAAAAACAAAGGCCGCATCATGGCGTGGGACGTTTCAGAGAAACGCCTGGCGCAGATATCGCCGCGACTGAAACGCGCGGGTGTCGACAATGTGCAGACGCATGTGCTCGAATCCGAAAACGACATGTTCATCAAGCGTCATAAATATACCGCCGACCGCGTGCTGGTCGATGCGCCGTGCAGCGGCTCGGGCACGTGGCGGCGCAATCCGGATTTGAAATGGCGCTTCACGCAAAAAGATTTAGATGAAGTGCTCGCCGTACAGCAGTCGGTTTTGCAAAGCGCCGCACGGCTCGTAAAACCCGGCGGGCGCCTTGTTTACGTTACCTGCTCAATCTTCAAAAGCGAGAACGAGCAACAGGTTGAACAATTCTTAAAAAACGGAAATAATTTCAAGGTTGTTTGCGCGCAAAAAATATGGAATAAGTCGCTACCCGATAACGCTCCTCACGAAGTGTCCTATCTCTGGGTAACCCCGCACCAAGACGGGGTGGACGGTTTCTTCGCCGCCGTACTCGAACGGCTTCCGAACGGACCGAAAGAACCGACCGAAGAACAATAGAAAAAAAGACCAATTGGGAGTTAACTTATGCAGAAGTCCTTGGCTGCGATCCGCGCCTGTTTCGGGCAATGGTTCCATAAACGCAATATCATCATCATCTCACAGCAGAAGGTAAAACACGTGCCCGTAAGCGGCGGCATGCAGTTTGCCGTGCTGGCGGTGGCCTCCGCCGGATTGCTCTGGGCGTCGTATTCGACCGGAAGCTATCTCGCGGCGCGCGGGGCGCTGAAAACGCAGTTGCAGACACTGCGCACCATCGCCAACGCCCGCATCGAAAATAATTTTAACACCATGTATCCCAACACCAGTAACAGCCTCGCCGGAAGCGTGCTGCCGACCGATAATGGCGACGTCTACGCGGTAGCCATGGCCGACCCCGCCGGCAGCTACGGCGCCATGGACAATAACCGCCTCTACGCCCGCCTCGCTTTCCTTGAGCATAAGGTGAGCGAACTACAAAGCGCCAACGCCAGCATCATCCAGCGCGTGCGCGAAAAAACCTCGGGCCGCATCGAAGATCTTGAAACCATTATCAAGCAGACCGGCCTCAGCGTCGATTCGCTGAAGAAGCAAGTTGCCGGACGCAAGCCCGAACGCAAGCGCGCAGACGATGTCACCAGCGCGCAGGGCGGCCCCTATATCCCGGCCACCACCGTCACCGAGCTTTCGAGCTGGGAATCCGAACTCTACGCCGACCTCGACGAGCTGGAAAGCCTGCGCACCATCGTGAGCAATCTGCCGCTGGCGTCACCGCTGCGCAAGGGCAGTGAGCAAAGCCCGTTCGGTCATCGCATCGATCCGTTCACCGGCCATCTGGCGTTTCATTCCGGGCTCGACATCTCCGGGCCTGCGGGCGCCAAGGTTTACAGCACCGCCGACGGCAAGGTAAAAACCGCCGAGTATGACGGATCATACGGCAACGTGGTCGATATCGACCACGGCTTCGGCATCACCACCCGCTACGGGCATTTAAGCCAGATACTGGTGAGCAAGGGCCAGTCGGTCGGCAAGGGCACCGCCATCGGGGTTCAGGGCAGCACCGGCCGCAGCACCGGCAACCACGTACACTACGAAGTACGCTATCGCGACCAGGTCATGAATCCCAAAAACTTTTTGAAAGCAGGTTCGTATGTTTCGCAAGAATAATAAGACGGCCTCTACCGAAAAATCAGCCCCCGCCAGCCGCAAGGACTCCCTGCCTACCATCATCACCCGCGATATCAATTTACTGGGCAACGTCGTAAGCGACGGCACCATCGACTTCGACGGCCGCATCGACGGCAACATCCATTGCCAGACACTCACCGTGCGCGGCCACGCCATGGTCAACGGCGAAATCATCGCCGAAAACGTCTTCGTCTACGGCAAGATCAAGGGCATCATCCGCGCCAAGCACGTGGTGCTTTTCTCGACCTGCCATATCGAAGGCATCATCCTCCACCAGAGCATTTCCATCGAGGACGGCGCTTTCGTGGACGGCAAGTGCAAGCGCACCGACAAGCCCGAAGACGAAAGCGGCGAAGCGTTCGAGGACGACGATTCGAAGGGCCAGTTAAAGGTACTGGAAAACATCCGCCTGATCAGCTAAACTGGGGGTGATGCGTACCCTATCCGCCTGCCTGTGGCTTACCATATTTTCGGCGTCGTTCGT
>CAZBUX010000227.1:0-2963 GCA_964495185.1 uncultured Rickettsiales bacterium
GACATTGTTCCTGCGGCTGTCACGGGGCAGCAGGCTGGAGGGGCTTGCGGCCATGCCGGTGCAGTCGACGGCGTATGGGGTGCGGCTGATCCGCCCCCTGCTCGGCGAACGCAAGGAAGCGCTGGAATCGTACCTTCGCGAACAGAATCAGGGCTGGATTAACGATCCGAGCAACGAAGCCTACCGCTATACCCGCAACCGCCTGCGCCGGAACCTAGCGGAATTAACCAATTACATCGATCTTTCGCAGCGCGCTGGGATGCTGACGAACAGGTTCGCAAAAATACGTAACATTCTGGAAAATAATACAGCTATTCAACTAACTAATAGCATTTTCCTTTTACCCGAAGGCTACGGCATTATTAAGGACGCCGCCTTCCGCACTATGCCGCCGGAACTTGCCGTACGAGCGCTGTCGTCGATCATCCAGACGCTGGGCGGCCATGCGATGCCGCCGCGCTTAAACGAGGTCGAACGGCTTTATGCCGCCCTGCCCCTGCTTCGCGCCCGCAGTTTCGGCGGGCTTATTTTCCAGCCGCAACCGCTGAAGGGGCGCATTATGGTGCGCCGCGAACCTCAGGCGGTGCACAGCGCACTGAGCTTACACGGCGGGGAAGCGGCACTTTGGGACGGGCGGTTTATGGTTTCGCACGAATACGCCGAACCACTCACCGTCGCCGCACTGGGCGCGCAAGGGCTTATGGCGCTGAAAGACGCCCCCCTGCCCGCTTTGCCTAAAGCGCTGCTCGCCACATTTCCTGCCTTCTTCAACCTTGAAGAACCAGTCGCCGTGCCCCATATAGGTTACCACCGTAACGGTTACGCCGCCGCTCGCTGCGACGCGCGTTTCCGTCCCGCGAAAGCGCTTGCTGGCGAAGCGTTTTTCAGTATGAATGTGAAAGACATTTTTTAGGAGTTTCCTGTGCCCAATAACGGCAAAAATATATTCGTGTGGCTGGTGATCGGCATCCTGCTCGTCGCATTGTTCAACCTGTTCCAGAACAATATCGAGCATAACGGCTATAACCGCATCGGCTTCTCGGAGCTGCTTGCCAAAGTCGAAGGGGGACAGGTGAGCGACGCCGTCATCCGCAGCGGACAGGGCATCAAAGGCTCGATCGTCACCGGGCACCTGAGCGACGGCACGCCGTTCGTGAGCCAGGCCCCAGAATATCCGGGGCTGATCGACAAAATGCTCGCTAAAAACGTCAAGATCGACACCGCCATCGACGACGGCAAGGCCGACTCGTTCTGGAGCGCCATCTTCTCGTGGTTCCCGCTCATCCTGATCATCGGCGCGTATTTCTTTTTCATGCGCCAGATGCAATCGGGCGGCGGACGCGGCGGCGCGCTCGGCTTCGGCAAATCACGCGCAAGGTTACTTACGGAAAAAACCGAGCGCGTCACCTTCGAAGACGTCGCCGGCATCGAAGAAGCCAAGGACGAACTCTCGGAAATCGTCGACTTCCTCAAAGACCCGCAGAAATACCAGCGGCTCGGCGGAAAAATCCCGCGTGGCTGCTTGCTCGTAGGTCCTCCGGGCACCGGTAAAACGCTGCTCGCACGCGCGATCGCGGGCGAGGCAAAAGTGCCGTTCTTCACCATCTCGGGCTCGGATTTCGTGGAAATGTTCGTAGGCGTGGGCGCAAGCCGCGTGCGCGACATGTTCGAACAGGGCAAAAAACACGCACCGTGCATCATCTTCATCGACGAAATCGACGCGGTGGGACGTCACCGCGGCGCCGGGCTCGGCGGCGGCAACGACGAGCGCGAACAGACCCTAAACCAGCTCCTCGTGGAGATGGACGGCTTCGACGCCACCACCAACGTCATCCTGATCGCCGCGACCAACCGGCCGGACGTGCTGGACCCGGCGCTGCTGCGCCCGGGCCGCTTCGACCGCCAGATCCCGGTGGAGGCGCCGGATTTGAAGGGCCGCGAAGACATCCTGAAGGTGCACGTGAAGGGCAAGCCGATGGACGCGACGGTGGACCTGAACGCGGTGGCCAAGAAGACCCCGGGCTACACCGGCGCCGACCTGGCCAACGTGCTGAACGAAGCCGCGCTGCTCACTGCGCGCTCGAACGCGAACCTGATCGACGACCGCGCGCTGGACGAGGCCATCGACCGCGTCATGGCCGGCCCGCAGAAGCGCACCCGCCTGATGGACGAGCACGAGCGCAAGGTCACCGCCTACCACGAGGGCGGCCACGCCCTGGTCGCCGCGGCGATGAACCAGACCGCACCGGTCACCAAGATCACCATCCTGCCGCGCGGCCGCGCCCTGGGCTACACCATGGTCGTGCCGGAGTCGGACAAGTACTCGGTGACCCGCAACGAGCTGCTGGACCAGATGGCCTACGCCATGGGCGGCCGCGTCGCCGAGGAGATCGTGTTCCACGATCCGTCCACCGGAGCCTCGAACGACATCGAGAAGGCCACCGCCACCGCGCGCAAGATGGTCACCGAATACGGCATGAGCGAGAAGGTCGGCGCCGTGCGCCTGGCCAGCTCCGCCGCGGAGCAGCAGATGGGCACCGGGGCGCGCGAGTACTCGGACGAGATGGCCCACCTGGTCGACGAAGAGGTGCGCCAGCTCATCGAGGGCGCGCACAACGACGCCTATTGGGCGCTGACCACCAACCGCCATGTGCTGGACCGGCTGGCCCTGGCCCTGCTGGAACGCGAGACGCTGAACCAGAAGGAGATCGCGGAGATCTTCACGGACCTGGTGAAGATCGACAAGCGCGTGGTGTGGCTGTCCAACGACGAGCGACCCGTGCACCCCGAAGGCCCGGTGTTAAGCCCCAAGGAGCGCGCCGCGCAGTCGACCGACTAGGATCGAAGCGTGACTGAAGAAAATCTGATCGACCAGCCGCGCATCGCGGCAGCCGTGCGCGAAATCCTGCTGGCCATCGGCGAGGACCCGGACCGCGACGGCCTGCAGGACACCCCCAAGCGGG
>CAZBUX010000228.1:0-2939 GCA_964495185.1 uncultured Rickettsiales bacterium
ATTGCGCGGCTGGCCGGAAACGGCGCGGTACATGCCGCTGATGGAAATGAAGGCGAGGCTGTCGGCGCCGATGATCTCGGCCATGGCGAGCACGTCGTATTTCGCTGCGAGCAGCTGGTCGCGGGTGGGGGTGTCGACGCCGTAGAAGCACGAATTGGTGGTGGGCGGGCTGGCGATACGCATATGCACTTCGGCAGCGCCCGCGTCGCGCACCATGGTCACGATTTTCTTCGAGGTGGTGCCGCGCACGATGCTGTCGTCGACGAGGATGACCCGCTTGCCTTCGAGGATGGCGCGGTTGCCGTTATGCTTGAGCTTGACGCCGAGATGGCGCACGTGGTCGGACGGCTCGATGAAGGTGCGGCCCACGTAGTGATTGCGGATGATGCCCAGCTCGAACGGAATGCCCGATTCCTTGGCGTAGCCGAGCGCACCCGGTATGCCCGAATCGGGCACGGGGACGACGACGTCGGCGTCGATGGGCGCTTCGCGCGCGAGCACCGCGCCGATGCGCTGGCGGGTTTCGTAGACGTTGAGGCCCTCGCTGATCGAATCGGGACGCGAGAAATAGACGTATTCGAAAATGCAGAAACGCTTGTTTACCTTGGCGAACGGCTTGAGCGAGCGCATGCCTTCGCTGGTGACGATGACGATCTCGCCCGGCTCGACGTCGCGCACATATTCGGCGCCGACGATATCCAGCGCGCAGGTTTCCGAGGCGAAGATGACGGCGTCGCCGAGCTTGCCGATCACCAGCGGGCGCACGCCGTAGGGGTCGCGCACGCCGATCATCATTTCATTGGACATCACCACCAGCGAATACGCGCCTTCGACGCGGGAGAGCGCGTCGTAAAGCCGGTCTTCCACCGAAGTCTGCTTGGAAAGCGCGATGAGGTGGACGATGGTTTCGGTGTCGGAAGTGGACTGGAACAGGCAGCCGATGTCGATGAGCTGCTTGCGCAGCGTCATGGCGTTGGTGAGGTTGCCGTTATGCGCTACCGCCAGCCCGCCGAAGGAAAAATCGCCGAACAGCGGCTGCACGTTGCGCAGCAGCGTGTCGCCGGTGGTGGAGTAGCGGTTGTGGCCGATGGCCATGTGGCCCTTGAGCCTGCCGATGACGGAAGCCGAGTTGAAATTGTCGCCGACAAGGCCGAGCGCCCGGTGCGCGTAGAAATGATTGCCGTCGAAGCTTACGATGCCGGCGGCTTCCTGCCCGCGATGCTGCAGGGCGTGCAGGCCGAGCGCTACGTGCGCCGAAGCGTCGGGGTGGCCGTAAATACCGAATACGCCGCATTCTTCATGCAGGTGGTCGCCGTCGAAAGGATGCAGGGAATCGGTCATTGGTTCTCAATCACCCGGTCTAGCTGCCGCGTGGCGTCGCGGCTGTAGCCGGTGTTTTCATGAATGGGTTCGCTCTGCTCTTCGATATACGGCACGCTGTCCTGCGCACGTTTCTGCAGCGAGGAGATTTTGCTTAAATATTCCGGCGCGGCTTTGGCGAGCATGATCGCGCCTTTTTCCACGTAAGGCCGCGTCGTCGATTCCTTCAGCCATTTGGGGTAGGTGTCGGGGTCGGGCAGGGCCACGCTGATCATGAAAAACCCGAGCGATAAAATAAACGCCCCGCGCAGCGCGCCGAAGGCAAGGCCCATCATGTTGTCGAGCATCCCCGCTTCGCCACCCTGCTTGATGGTTTTTATGATGAGGACGTTGATGATGGCAAAGCCGAACAGCGCCGCAAAATAGAGCGCGATGGCGCCTACGCCCGCCGCCACCACCGGGTCCTTGAAATATCCCTGCATCTTTGCGCCTACGACGGGGTAATAATAGATCGTGACGATCCCGGCGCCGATCCATGCCAGAAGCGAAAGTATTTCGCGCACCAGTCCGCGGAAAAACGCAAAAATACACGACAGCCCCATGATGCCGAACACGGCGGCGTCGAACATATTGAGGTTGGTTTCGATCATGCGGGCACGGCCTTTTTCCTAGCGGTCGCGCCGAACAATTCCCTTGCCAGCGCGGACACACTATCTACATGATTTAAACGGGCGGTCAAACCTTTAAACGGCCCGGATTTAGGCAGGAAAGCGCGCTCGAAACCGAGCTTTTCGGCTTCCCTCAGGCGGGCTTCCGTGCGGGATACCGAGCGGATTTCGCCCGACAGGCCTATTTCGCCAAACATCACCGAGGCTTGCGGCAGGGGAACGTCGTAAAGTGCCGAAAGCAGGGCCGCTGCTGCTGCGAGGTCGGCGGCGGGCTCGCCCACGCGGATGCCACCTGCTACGCTCAGGTACACTTCCTTATCGGAAAAACGGATGCCGCAGCGGGTTTCAAGCACTGCCAGAATCATTGAAAGCCGGTTGGAGTCCCAGCCGACCACCGCCCGGCGCGGCGAGCTCATATAAGAGGGTGCAACCAGCGCCTGGATTTCGACGAGCAGGGGGCGGGTGCCTTCCATTCCGGCGAATACGGCAGCGCCGCTGATGGGGTGTTCGCGCGAGGAAATGAACAGCGCCGAGGGGTTGGGCACTTCGCGCAGGCCCGATTCGCACATTTCGAACACGCCGATTTCGTCGGTGCCGCCGAAACGGTTCTTCACCGCGCGCAGCACGCGGAAATGATGGCCGCGCTCGCCTTCAAAATACAGCACCGCATCGACCAGATGTTCGACCGCCTTGGGTCCGGCAATCTGGCCGTCCTTGGTGACATGACCCACCAGCAGCAGCGCCGCGCCCGATGCCTTGGCGTAGCGCACCAGATCGAAGCTGGCCGTGCGCACCTGGGCGATGGTGCCCGGCGCGGCATCCAGCGCACCGGTCCACAGCGTCTGGATGGAGTCGATGGCGACAATGCCCGGCGGCTTGCCCGCTTCCAGCGTGGCCAGAATGTCTTCGACGCAGGTGGCCGCGCCCAGCATCAGCGGCGCATCAGCCAGG
>CAZBUX010000229.1:0-2853 GCA_964495185.1 uncultured Rickettsiales bacterium
GGGTCGGGGAAAACCGAAGTGTATTTCGACGCTATCGCGCGCGTACTCCACGATCCTCAAAAGCAGGCGTTGGTTCTATTGCCTGAAATCGCTCTCTCCGTGCAGTGGCTCGCGCGGTTCGAAAAGCGCTTCGGCTTCGCTCCCTATATATGGAACTCGGAAGTGACCCACGCGCAGAAGCGCGCGACATGGCAGAAGATAGCCAGCGGTGAAGCGCGAGTGGTGGTGGGGGCGCGCTCGGCATTGTTCCTGCCTTATCGCCATTTGTCTCTGATAGTGGTCGATGAAGAGCACGACATGTCGTACAAGCAGGAAGAAGGCACGCATTACCACGCGCGCGACATGGCGGTGGCCCGCGCGCGATTTGAGAAATTTCCCGTCGCGCTGGTATCGGCCACGCCGTCGCTGGAGAGCTATTACAACGCGCGTCAGGGGAAGTACGATGAAATCCTGATTCCTGTCCGTCACGCCGAAGCGGTGATGCCCGATATCGCGATGCTCGACATGCGAAGCGCCGATGCCGAACGCGGCGCTTTCATTTCGCGCCCGCTGCGCGAGGCGCTCGCTTCCTGCATCACGCAGGGGCACCAGGCGATGCTGTTTCTCAACCGCCGCGGCTACGCGCCGCTGGTGCTGTGCCGGGCGTGCGGGCATCGTTTCCAGTGCGGCAAATGTTCGTCATGGCTGGTGATGCACCAGTCGCGCCCAAGGCTGGAATGCCATCATTGCGGTTTCCGTATGGCGGTGCCGAAAGAATGCCCCGGATGCAAGGCGGTGGATAAAATGCACGCCTGCGGGCCGGGGGTGGAGCGCATCCACGAGGAGGTGACGGCGTTCATGCCTGAAGCGCGGGTGGCGGTGATGGCCAGCGACAGCATGGGCGGCTTCAGGGAATTCTCCGAAATCATCGAAGCGATGGAAAACAAAAGCGTCGATGTGCTCATCGGCACGCAGATGATCGCCAAGGGCCACCATTTTGCAGATCTTGGCGTCGTGGGCGTGGTGGATGCCGATCTCGGGCTTGCCGGGGGCGATTTGCGCGCTTCCGAACGTACCTATCAATTGCTCCACCAGCTTTCGGGCCGTGCCGGGCGCGAGCGCATCCGGGGCAAGGTCTATCTCCAGAGCTTCCAGCCCGACCACCCGGTTATGAAAGCGCTGGTATCGGGCGACCGCGAGGCTTTCATGGCCGCCGAGCTTCAGGAACGCAAACGCGCCAACATGCCGCCGTTCTCGCGACTGGCCGCCGTGGTCATCGAAGGCAAGAAAGAAGATATGGTGATAAAAATCGCTCAGGAGCTGGCTGCCGCCAACCACGAATCGGGCGCCTCCATCCACGTGCTCGGCCCCGCCCCCGCTCCGTTCGCGCTCTTACGCGGCAACTACCGCTACCGCCTGCTCGTGCGTGCCGGACGCAACGTCAACCTCCCCGATTTTATGCGCGACTGGCTGGGCAGCATCAAAATCCCCTCCTCGCTGAAAGTGAAAATCGACATCGACCCGATGAGTTTTTTGTAAGCAGTTGGCGGCTGGCAGTTGGTGCTTGGTTGTAAGGTGTTATTAAATAAGATATTTATGCTGGCCACCCGTCGCCAACCCCTGCGAGCTACTTTTCTGTTGCTCTTGCGGCCGATTTTCCCTAATTTCCCGACTCCTGAACCCAACACTTAGGCTTTTTCTCCCGTGAAAACTTCCGCCAACCAGATTGCCCTGCGCTATGTAAGCGCGCTGTTTTCCGTCACCGGCGATGCGCAGGTGCGCGCCGCCGTCGAACAGGATTTCGCCAGACTCGGCGGCGCCCTTGCCACGAACGAGGATCTGGCTGAGCTGATCCGCACGCCGCTGCTTACGCGCGAGCAACAGGCGCAGGCCATGGACGCACTGCTTGCCGCCATGGACGCCGACACGGCGACCCGCAAATTCGTGGCGCTGCTTGCCCGCCAGAAACGCCTGACGCTGCTCCCCGAAATCATCGATTTATATAGTAAGTGGGCTTCCGATTCGCGCGGCGAGATGCAGGCCGAGCTGATCAGCGCCACCAAGGTATCGGCTGGCGACGCGAACGCCGTCGCCGATAAGCTCAGCAAGGTCTACGGCAAGAAAATCGCGCTTAAAACCAGCGAAAACCCCGAGATTCTCGGCGGCGCCATCGTGAAGATCGGCAGCCTCCAGCTCGACAGCTCGCTGCTTGGAAAAATGCGCCGCCTGAAAAACGTGCTTCAGACGGCATAGGGAATCAATATTTAGGAGACTATAATGGACATTCGCCCGTCGGAAATTTCGGAAATCTTGAAAAAGCAGATCACGCAGTTCAGCGCCGACGCTGAGCTGAGCGAAACCGGCCAGGTCGTGTCGGTGGGCGACGGCATCGCCACCGTATACGGACTGGAAAATATCCAGGCCGGTGAAATGGTCGAGTTCGCAAACGGCATGAAAGGCATGGCGCTGAACCTCGCCGCCGACAACGTCGGCGTCGTGATTTTCGGTGACGACCGCACCGTAAAAGAAGGCGACACCGTAAAGCGCACCGGCACCATCATGGACTGCCCCGTCGGCAAAGGCCTTCTTGGCCGCGTGGTCGACGGACTGGGCAACCCCATCGACGGCAAAGGCCCCTTAAAAGACGTCACCCGTTCGCGCGTGGAAGTGAAAGCGCCCGGTATCATCGCCCGCAAATCGGTGCATGAACCGATGTCTACCGGCCTGAAAGCCATCGACGCACTGATCCCCATCGGCCGCGGCCAGCGCGAGCTGATCATCGGCGACCGCCAGACCGGAAAGACCGCCATCGCGGTGGACGCTATCCTGAACCAGAAAGCTATCAACGCCGGTACCGACGAAAAGAAAAAGCTC
>CAZBUX010000230.1:0-2851 GCA_964495185.1 uncultured Rickettsiales bacterium
GGTCATCGAGGTGGTGGCATCGGGCGTTCCCGCCGGGCTCGGCGCGCCCGTCTACGGCAAGCTCGACGCCGACATCGCCTACGCCATGATGAGCATCAACGCCGTCAAGGGCGTTGAAATCGGCGCAGGCTTCGGCGCGGCCACGCTTCGCGGTGAAGAAAACGCCGACCGCATGCGCATGAAGGACGGCAAGGTCACTTTTCTTTCCAACCACGCCGGCGGCATCCTCGGCGGCATTTCCAGCGGGCAGGACGTCGTCGTGCGTTTTGCCGTGAAGCCCACCAGCTCCATCCTCACCGAAGTCGAAACCGTGGACGTCCATGGCAACGACACCACCATCTCCACGAAAGGCAGGCACGATCCATGCGTCGGCATCCGCGCCGTGCCGGTAGGCGAAGCCATGCTCGCCTGCGTGCTGGCCGATCACCTGCTCATGCAACGCGCGCTCAGAAAGGACTAGCTTTATGAAAAAGTTTTTATGGATCACCGGCATCCTGATCGCATTGCTCATCGTCGCCGCTCTCGTTGCCCCCTCATTCATTTCGCAGGAAGATGTGAAGGCGCGCATCGTCACCGCCATTGAAGAAAAGACCGGCCATAAGATCGCCATCGGAGGGAATCTGCGCGTCAAGTTCTTCCCCGTAGCGGGCGTCGACGTCGAGAACGTCACCTTCTTCGGCACGCTGGGCGAGAAAACGCCGCTCATGCAGGTAAAAGCCATGAACGTCAACGTCGCCGTCATCCCGCTCATCAGCAGCCGCGTGGAAATCCAGAGTCTCTCCTTCGATTCGCCGCAGATTTACCTGCATGTGAACAAAGCCCGCAAAGCCAACTGGGAAGTCACGGCCGCAGCGCCGAAGGAAGAAGCCCCAAAAATCCGCACCGGCCTGCCCGCGCCGAAAGTGCCGCCGCAACTCAAAAACCTCGTACTGGGCAATGTCAGTTTAAAAAACGGCGCAGTCACCTATAACGACGAAAGCACCGGGAAAGCATGGGAGATCGAAAAAATCGAATTAAGCCTCGCCATGAAAAATATTGCCGCTCCCTTAACCGTCGACGGCAAAGCGACATGGGGTAACCGGACAATCGCGTTCGACGCGCAGGTCGAAGCATTTCAATCCCTGCTTGCCGAAGTGCGCACGATGCTTGCAGCGAATATCATAAGAGATCTCCTAAGCGCCTCCATCGACGGAACCGTGGAACGCAAGGTATTCACCGGCAACGTACAGGCGAAAACGCCGTCGCTGCCGCATCTGCAAGCTGCAATCAGCAACATAAAGGCCGTTGCCGAAGGCACGAAGGCGCTTCCCGTCAGCTTTAGCGGCGCTGCCAAGTGCGACAGCGTCAACTGCGCGCTTGCCGACGTAAAACTAAGCGCAGGGGCGCTTAGCGCGACCGGCTCCATCAAATCGCAGCTTGCGCCCGGCCAGCTTCCCTACGTCGAGCTCAAGCTCGTCACCGACGTGCTCGACCTCAACGAATTCCTGCCCTCCGAAATCAAAACAGGCAGCGCCATCGGCATCGTAAGCGAAGCCCACGCCGCCGAAGGCACGGGCTGGAGCCATGAGAAACTCGACCTTTCCGCCCTGCGCGGTTTTAACGCCACCGCCGCCATCGACGCGGGCGGCGTGAAAATCCAGAACATCAAGATCGGCAAGTCCATGTTCCGCGCAAAAGTCGAGCGCGGCAGGTTTTCTACCGATATCAGCAGCAGCGAAATCTACGGCGGGCAGGGCAGCGTCACCATCAACATCGAAGCCGCATCGCAAGGCAATACGCTGGAAAAACGCGTGCAGCTCAGGGGCATCAAAATGGAGCCGTTCCTGAAAGACGCTACCGGCGACGACCGCCTAAGCGGCACCGCCGACATCGCCTCCAGCGTCATCGGTTCAGGTGCGAGCCAGCACGACATCGTATCGAGCCTGCGCGGTCAGGGTTCCATCAAGATCCTCGACGGCTCCATCAAGGGTTTCGACATCGCCGGCATGGTGCGCAATATCCAGTCGGCATTTAAGAACGTCGATACATCCTCGCAGAAAACCGATTTCGCCGAGCTCTCCGGCACGTTCACCATCGCAAACGGCATCGCGCATAACGACGATCTCGCCATGAAAGCCCCGCTCATGCGCCTTTCCGGCGCGGGTGACATCAACATCGTCGATAAAACCATCCGCTACCGCCTGCTGCCGCAGGTCGTGCAAACCATTCAGGGGCAGGGCGGCAAGGAAAAAGAAGGCCTCGGTGTGCCCGTCATCGTCGAAGGCAGCCTCGACAATCCTACCTTCCGCCTCGACCTTGAAAGCGCCGTCAGGGAAGCCATCAAAAACCCAGAGAAGCTCAAAGAGCAGTTGAAAGACGGCAAGGGCGCGATCAAGAATTTAAAGGGATTATTGAAGGGATTATAGTTTTTATTCGCTTCCCCGCGAGACGAACGAGAATCACACTTTCGTGAAAAAGCAGCTCACCTGCCCGGTATGGCATGCCGGGCCGTGCTGGTCGACTTTCAGCAGCAGCGTGTCGCTGTCGCAATCGACATACATCTCTTTAAGGTACTGGTAATGCCCCGAGGTTTCGCCCTTGCGCCACAGCATATTCCGCGAACGCGACCAGTAGCAGACCTGACCGGTTTTCAGCGTTTCTTCCAGCGATTCCTTATTCATCCACGCCAGCATCAGCACTTCGCTGGTCTGGAAATGCTGCGCTATGGCAGGCACCAGGCCGCGCTCGTTGAAGGCGACGCGGGAGAGGAAGGCGGTTATTTCTTTGCTTTGCATATATCGTTCTTTTTTACTCGTCATTGCGAGCGCAAGCGAAGCAATCCAGTATAAGCGCCATGGGCGCGATATAGTAA
>CAZBUX010000231.1:0-2827 GCA_964495185.1 uncultured Rickettsiales bacterium
TTTCCTTGACGATTTTTACCGCCTGCTCGGGCGAGGTGACGACGTCGAGCGTGCCCGGAACGGTGGAAACACCGGCTTTAATGGCGATTTTCTTCGATTCGATCTTGTCGCCCATGAGGCGCACGGCTTCCGGGCCGGGGCCGATCAGCTTGATGCCGTCAGCTTCCAACCTGCGCGCGAATTCGGCGTTTTCCGACAGAAACCCGTAGCCCGGATGCACCGCCTGCGCGCCCGTCATGTCGATGGCGTTCATGATGCTATCGATATTGAGGTAGCTCTTGATCGACGGCGACGGCCCGATATACACCGCCTCGTCGGCTTCCTTCACGTGCAGCGCGTTGGTGTCGGCCTCGGAATAGACGGCGACGGTCTTGATGCCCATCTTCCTGGCCGTCTGCATAATGCGGACGGCGATTTCGCCGCGGTTGGCAATGAGGATTTTATCGAACATGCGGATTACCTGACAATTAAATGAACGACCTGAGCATCAGCAGATGCATCTTTGCAAGCATCGCTGAAACAAGAAGAATTAATGTAAGGGGAATAACGTACTTTAATCGCTTTGGCAATACAACCGGATAATAAACCGCAAGCCACAGCAGCGGCAGGACGGGAAGAAAAAACCGGCCCTGAATATACGTAGAATTCTCAGGCGTTACGGCAAACGGCACGTCCGGCTTCATATGCTGGTAAAACATCGCGTAGATCATGACCGCGACAATAAGTCCCGTGGCTGCGAAAATCCCGAGGCACAGCGCGCGCTCGCGCGGCGAAGGCCGCCACGGGCAGGGTATAAACGCCGTTGCCGTTAGCAGCAGCACGCCGCCAAGCGCCAGCGTTTCGTAAGCCGGGTTATAGACCCAGTTGCGCGCGGTCCAGAGATAGCCGTTCCACAGCGTGAGATTGGCCGCCCAGTGTTTTAAGTATTCAAGCGAAGCAAGGCTTTGCAACAGCTCGGAAACAAAAGAAAAAGGCGCCGCCAGCATGGCCGCAAGCGCGGGCGACGAATTGATATCATAATAATGCACGGCGACGAACGCATCCCACGCCACCGCCCCGGTCACGGAAAGCGCCACGCAAGCCGCCGCGAATCCCCGGCGCTGCCCCGGGATCAGGAATGCCAGCGCAGGCACGAGGAAATAAGCGGCTTTCGCCAGCCCGGTCAGCAGCGAAAGCGCCAGAAGCCCGAGCCGCCCTGCCCTGTTCAGTCGCTGCGGGAATTCCCGGTAATGCAGTACCAACGCCAGCATCAGAAAACACAGATGCATGACGAACGTGTCGGGAATCACCAGCGCGCGGTTGACGCTCGCGGAGGGCAACAGCATCAGGAGCAAAAGCTGCGGCTTGAATATGGGCGCGATTTTCAGCGTGAAATAACCCATTATTAGCGCAACCAGCGCACCCGAGGCGATCATCATGTTCATGATGACAACCGGCGGCAATTCCAGCATGAGCCCGAGCGATGCCGCCGGAATAAACGGCAGGTAGCCAATAACGGAATAATTCGCCGCGCCCGAGGTGGTTTTAAACGGCACGGTGATATGCAGGCTCAGAGGCAGAATGGTATTGTCTGTGGACGGAGGCAGCCGGGACAGCGCCTGCTCCCACGCGACTTTCTGGTCGCCGTAGCGCCGTTCGAAAATCCCGGGTGCGGCCTGCGCCGAAAGCGCGATGAAACTGGCCGGCATGCGCCCCGGATCACCCCGCAGCGCCATGGCGTATTCCACCACGTGCAGCGTGCGCTCCATGCCGTGGTTGTAATGCGACAGCGGCAGGATGCGCGCCGAGTACGCGAAGAAAAGCGGGACCGCCAGCAGCAGGAATAACCATTCGACGTTAAAACGCACCTCGCGGCGAAGCCACGGGCCCATGGCTCAGTGCCCGGATTTCTTGCCGGTGACGATACGCGCGACACCCAGCCGCCGCGTCAGGATCGGCTCAAGGTAGCTTTCACTGATTTTATTCGGGTCGTAGAACACGCCCACCACTTCTCCGACGCGGAAACGCAGCCATATATCGGGGTATTCCACCAGCGCTTCCACCGTGTGCGTGCCGCCGCTTGGGTCTTCGAAACGGTAGATGACGATCTTATCCTTGCGCTGCGTCTTGGGATCGGCGACGCGCTCTTCCTTGCCGACAACTACGGCAGTGGTCCGCCGCGCCTTGTCGACGAACGCCTGATAATCCTCGCCCTTGCGCATGATCAGCATGACCGCCACGAACAGGACGACGAGTATGATAAATATCTTACCCATCACTTAAGTCAGATACCATACAGTCGGGCTAAAACAAGGAAATTCAGATATAATACCATGCCAACGAGCAGAGGGGGTACGAGCGCCAGCACCCTGCTTCGCAGCGGTATAAGGCCATAGATGGCGAGCCACAGAAGCGGCATGACGGGGAGGAAGTATCTTCCTGGAATATTGCCAAGCATATTTTTTGGCCACAACAGTAAATAGGAGATGATAATCAGAGCTATGCTTGTAGAGAAGAAAATCGCCAAAGAAATAGCGCGTTCCCGCCATCCCAGCGGCTGCCCTCTATCTGAAGGCAGTACAATCAGGGCAGACAAAAGCCACAGAAGATAGAGACCGTTGGTTGACGCATCGGACAATACTCTGTCTTTGTATTCAAATGCCCAGAAAAATTGATTGTATGCCAGTTCTTTATACCGATCAGGCGACACCAACTCTGAGAACATCTGTTTTGCATAAAAACCTGGATCGCTTTTGATCTTTGCAAGACGATTCTCCAGCTGGTAGGTACTCCACGTTGCAGTTTTTGTTTTATCATAGCCATTTTCCTGAATGGTATAGACACTCCA
>CAZBUX010000232.1:0-2810 GCA_964495185.1 uncultured Rickettsiales bacterium
AAGCATTTGACGGGCTACACGCTGGTCGTAGTCAAATCGACCGTGCCGGTGGGCACCAACCGCAACGTGGCGAAAATGATCGCGGCCGCCAACCCCGACGCCGATTTCGACGTCGCCTCCAACCCCGAATTCCTTCGCGAAGGCTCGGCCATCGAAGATTTTATGTCGCCCGACCGCATCGTGGTGGGCATCGATTCCAAACGCGCGCATGAACTGCTTTCCCGGCTTTACGAGCCGATCTGCCACAACGGCGCGAAGATGATCTATACGACGTTCGAAAGCGCCGAGATGATCAAATACACCGCCAACGCCATGCTCGCCATCCGCATCGCCTTCATCAACGAAGTAGCCGATCTCTGCGAGAAAACCGGCGCCAATATCCGCGACGTGTCGAAAGGCGTGGGCCTCGACCAGCGCATCGGCGACAAATTCCTCCAGCCCGGCCCCGGCTACGGCGGCTCGTGCTTCCCCAAAGACAGCCTCGCCTTCCGCACCATGACGCGAAACGCCGGGTGCGAAAGCCGCATCATCGCCGCTTCCATCGAAAGCAACGAGGCCCGCAAGGGTTCCATGACCAAGAAGATCATGGACGCGTGCGGCGGTAACGTAGCGGGCAAAAGCATCGCCGTGCTCGGCCTGACGTTTAAATCCGGCACCGATGACATGCGCGAAAGCGCCAGCCTAGTAATCGTCCCTGCCCTGCTAGCCGCCGGCGCAACGGTACGCGCCTACGACCCGCAAGGCATGAAGGAAGCCGCCAAGCACCTGAAGGGCGACATCAAGTGGTGCGACGACGCCTACAGCGCCATGGACAAGGCCGACGGCGTGGTGCTGCTCACCGAATGGAACGAATTCCGCAGCCTCGAACTGAAGAAGGTGAAGTCGCTGCTCAAAACCCCGCTGGTGATCGATTTGCGCAATCTCTACAAGCGGCAGGACATGAAAAGCCACGGCTTCCACTATGTCTCCATCGGCCGCCACGAGGTCGTCCCCGGCCAGCCGTGGATTCCCGACCTGAACTTCGACGACGAGCAGGCGGCGTAAAGCCTAGCCCCTGCCCTTATAGCCGCCGACGTCCTGCGCAGGGATCCAGACGCCTTTGGGCGGTTCACCGGTCTGGTAGAATACGTCGATGGGCATGCCGCCGCGCGGGTACCAGTAGCCGCCGATGCGCAGCCAGAGCGGCTTGATTTCCTTCACCAGCCGCCGTGCGATGCCTACCGTGCAATCCTCATGAAACGAGCCGTGGTTGCGGAACGCGCCGAGATAGAGCTTGAGCGACTTGCTCTCCACCAGAAAATCCTTCGGGATGTAATCGATCACCAGATGCGCGAAATCCGGCTGGTCCGTCACCGGGCACAGCGAGGTGAACTCAGGACAGGTAAACGGCACGAAATAACGCTCGCCCTTATGCGGATTGGCAATCGCCTCCAGCTTCGCCTTATCGGGCGAGGAAGGAAGCGCGGTCTTGCGGCCGAGCTGGGTGAGATTTCTGGACATGGTTTTCCCCTGTGATCTGGAACCACGCTTATACGCGGAATCATCCCGGCCTGCAACTGCCTGAAGCCATAAGGCAGACAGCTAACTCACCGCCAGAAACCAGACAAAGAAAAACCCCCGGTTTTTAAGGCCGGGGGCAATTCCATTAAATTGCATCTGTTACGAGCATGAGGATTTAGTTCTCCAACCGTATGCGGGATTGCCTTTAGTACCTACAGGGGGGTTCACAAAGGACTTGTGTCCTCTTTGAGTACCTACACAAGTGGTGGTTTCGCAGCATACGTTATCGTCATCAGGTTTGGTTCCCGTGCAATTGCCATCCCCAACCACTTGAGTTTTTGTGCTACCAGGACTCGTATGATCATGAAGCGGCGGCCTCGCCGCTGCAGCAAACGCCTCACTGAAGCTAAACCCGGAACCTCCGACAAACATAATGGTAGCAAAACCGAGGGCGGTGCATACCGTAAATATTTTAGACTTGCTTTTCATATTAAACTCCTAAATTGAACCGTTGTGTAGCCTCGTGATATATTGCAGGCCCCAGACAGATTAATTAATAAAACCCCTGAAACTGTATAATCATAATTGCATACAATTATTACAAGCATATTAAGAAAATATGACAGTTTGATGACAATTTCGTTAATTACCGCCGCAACATATCGATACAAGCCGCTGTTAAAACTAAATAATACGGATTTTTCTACTAAGAAGACCAAAGCAAGTATTTACGCTCCGGAGATGCGCAAGGCTTCAATAGGTTGCAATTTTGCCGCCTTATATGCGGGGAATAGTCCGCTTATCACGCCAATCGCCCCGGTCACCAGCAGCGCTATAATGACCGGGTCATAATCATAGCCGACAGGTATAAAAAGCCATTTTTCTGCCCACAAACCAGCAGCAAACCCAAGTAAAAGCCCTGCAAAACTGCCAATAAAAGTAATGGAAATCGCTTCCAGCAGAAATTGCAGCAGAATATGCCGCTCACTAGCGCCAATGGCTTTGCGGATGCCTATTTCCCTCGTGCGCTCGGCCACCGAGACAAGCATGATATTCATAATGCCTATGCCGCCAACCACCAACGAGATGGCGGCAACGGCCCCCAGTAATAGCGCAAAAGATTTACTGGTTTTTTTTGCGCTTTCCAATACGGAAGTCATTGGCTGGATAACAAAATTATCACTGACTTCATCACGGAGATTATGCAGTTCGCGGAGTTTTTTCTGAAGATCGCTGCCTAGCGAAGCAACGTGTTTTTTTGACACCGCCTGAACAACGTCGATCCTGCATTGTAATTTTGGGATCTCAAG
>CAZBUX010000233.1:0-2809 GCA_964495185.1 uncultured Rickettsiales bacterium
ACGTTGGTCGCGGCAAGAAACTCGACACGCGAGGCCATCACCAGCTTTTCGACATCTTTCAACATCTGTTTGGTGAAGTCCTTGCCGCTTTCATAGGTTTTGAGTTCGCCTTGCAGCATTTCGAGTTTTTTCTGCTCACGGCCGATAAGCTGCATAAGCGCAGCGGGATTGGCTTCTTCAGCCTGCAGGGGGGCAGCGGGCGAGCCGTCTTTTTTCTTCTTACCCGTCAGGCGGTCGAGTTTTTCCTCGCTGCGGGCGATAAGGAATTTCGTGTAATTCTCAAGCGCGGTGTTGATGACGCCTTCTTCGAGCAGTTGCCCGTACGGCGCATTGGCGAGCGCGGCGCGGTAATCGCGCTGGAGGGTGTTGATCTGGTCGAAATTATCCTTGCCAAGGCCCGCCTCTTCGCTGCCTTTGGAGAAAACGCCTTCCTTCAGGCGGTTGAGGCGCTTGGCGATGAGGATTTTGGCGCGGGCGTTGTCGTCGGCAAACAACCCGGCATCGGCAATCGCCTGAATGGTCGGTTGCTGGCCGGAACGCGTGCTGGTGTCGATCACCATCGGTTCGGCGGGAGCGGCAGCGGTATTTTCGGTAGTGGTAGCCATAAAGATACACCTTTTTTTAAAGTTAACACATGCGCCGCTGCGAATTCCCCGTCGCAGGTAGTGACGCGTGCCGGCAGGTCTCCTGGCTTACGGGTCAGTGCCTTGCGTGGTCTTCCCGGGTTAATCCCAGTGACCGTGTATCTGACGCAAGACTCGCCGCTTACAGTTGCGGGGGCAGCCATCGCATAAACGATGTTCCCTGTTAGTCCTTTCGGAACCAGCCCGGTATTATTAACGATTGGGCTTTGGCTTGTCCATGGCTATTTTACGCTATAAATGCTGGCTTTTCGGGGTGCAACCCCCTATATATCCCCCATGAATCCCATAACCGACTCCAAAGCGCTGGCCGCTTTCTGCACGGAAGTTTCCGCCGGCGATTACGTCACGGTGGACACCGAGTTCATCCGTGAGAAAACCTATTACCCGAAATTGTGCCTGCTACAGATCGCGTCGGAGACCGCCGAAGCGGTGATCGATCCGCTGGCGCCCGGCATCGACCTTGCGCCGGTGCTGGAATTGTTGCAGCGTGAATCGCTGGTGAAAGTGTTCCACGCGCCGCGTCAGGACATCGAAATTTTCCACCTGCTTTCCGGCGGCAAAATCCCGAACCCCATTTTCGACACACAGATCGCCGCCGCCGTATGCGGCTACGGCGAATCGGTGAGCTATGAAACCCTCGTCAACGAAATCGTCGGTTCCGATCTCGACAAAAGCTCGCGCTTCACCGACTGGGCGGCCCGCCCGCTTTCAGCCAAGCAACTCGAATACGCGCTTTCCGACGTCACGCACCTGCGCGTCATCTACCAGAAACTAAAAAAGCAGGTCGAAGACACCGACCGCACCTCGTGGATCGCCGAGGAGCTCGCCTACCTCACCGACCCGGCGCTCTACCAGACCGATCCGAACGACGCGTGGAAGCGCCTCAAGGTCGGCAACATGCGTCCCAAGCATCTTGCGGTCCTGCGCGAACTCGCCCGCTGGCGCGAAACACTCGCCCGCGATAAAAACGTTCCGCGCGGCCGCATCCTGAAAGACGAAACGCTGGTGGAAATCGCCTTCTCCATGCCGCGCAAGGACGCCGACCTCACCCGCATGCGCGGCATCGACCGCCATCTGGGCAAGGACACCGTCGAAGCCGTGCTTGGCTGCGTGGAAACCGCGCTCGCCATGCCCGCATCCGAATACCCGCAGGTCAAAGCCAATCGCCGCCTGCCGCGCAATATCGCAAGCCCGCTTGCCATGCTGCAACTACTCCTGAAGGTACAGGCCGACGTCCACGGCATCGCCGCGCCGCTGATCGCCTCGAAAGACGATCTTGAAGTCATCGCGCTGGGACAAACCGACACCCCGGCGCTCACCGGCTGGCGCTACGACATCTTCGGCCAGAAGGCCGAAAGCCTCATGCAGGGCAAACTCAAGCTCTCGCTGAACCCGAAGAACAAGCAGGTGGCGTTTGAGGAAGTGGCTTAAGCTTTCTTCCTGCTCCCCGGCGCGCGGTTTTTTTCTTCCAGCTTGGTAATTTCATTACGCAAGCGCGCGGCCTCCTCAAACTCAAGATCGGCGGCGGCTTCGAGCATTTTGCCGCGGAGCGCTTCGATATAGGCTTCGGGGTTGGCCTTGGCGTTATCGCCGAGTTTCACGTCGTATTTCTTGCGGGCGGTGTCCACGGTGTAGTGGTCGTGCTCGTACACCGACTCGATGATCTCGCCGATATGCTTTTTGATCGAGGCCGGGGTGATGCCGTGTTTTGCGTTATACGCTTCCTGGATGCTACGGCGGCGCGCGGTTTCGTCGAGCGCTTTTTTCATCGAATCGGTGATTTTATCGGCATACAGGATGACCTTGCTGTCGATATTGCGCGCCGCCCGCCCGATGGTCTGGATCAGCGAGGTGGCCGAGCGCAGGAAGCCTTCCTTGTCGGCGTCCAGAATCGCCACCAGCCCGCATTCGGGGATGTCGAGCCCTTCGCGCAGCAAATTCACGCCGATCAGCACGTCGAATTTTCCCAGCCGCAGGTCGCGGATGATCTCGATGCGCTCCAGCGTTTCCACGTCGGAGTGCAGGTAGCTGCAGCGGATGCCGGCCTCGTGCATGTATTCGGTCAGCGCCTCGGCCATCTTCTTGGTCAGTGTCGTCACCAGGACGCGCTGGCCGTTGGCGGCACAGGTCCGGCACTCGGCCAGCAGGTCGTCGACCTGGTGCTC
>CAZBUX010000234.1:0-2806 GCA_964495185.1 uncultured Rickettsiales bacterium
GTTTGAGAAACACATGTATAGGGCTGTAGAAAACGCGCTCGAAGGGCTGCTATTGCCCAAGGGACGCAAAGACTACCTGACGGGGCTGATTACCGATGCCGTCGTCCCCGTGATATCACAGGCTAAAGAGCGCGGTAGGGGCGTATAAATCCTGCGAGCCTATATTCTTTGCTTGCGGTGGCAAAGCGAGCGGCTTATAAATTTCAAAAAAGAGGAGTCCCACATGAAAAATAAAAACCTGCTTTATTTCGTCGCGACATTACTGGGTATTGTTATCGTGGCGCTGTTCTTTTCGAAACCGCAACCGCAACAAGCGGCGGACGGCAACCCCGCCGCCTCGCCTACCAACGGGCTCGTGGGCACCACCACCGGCAGCGCCGCGGTTTCCGCGCCAGACCCGAGCAATCCCCCGGCCCCCTCTTCCGTTCCCACCCCGGCTGAGCCTAATCCTGCGGCAGCACCCGCAGATGGGCTGACGAATAGCGAGGGCGGCGACGAGCTGCCAGCCGGCGCGGAAGTCTCCGGCGAAGGCGCTAACCCGCCTGCAGCGGTCGGCATGCCCGCCGCCCTGCCCCCGGGCGAAGGCCGCTAGTAACCTTCGGCCACCCGCCTGCGACCGTTTAAAACCTCCCTGTCTACGGATTGCGCCGCAGGGAGCCGCCCGTTTTGTTGGGAATAATATTATTGCCCTGATATGTCATATGGTTGCCTGATGGCAAGTTGATGGCGGTCATCCGTTTTCTTGACATTTCTTTGCATTCCTTGACATTTTTCCGTCCAGGCAACTGGTATTATTCTGATTTATCATCCTTAGCTGCGTTCAGGATGACAAGTGAGCGTAAGATAAAATGGATTGTCCCGGAAGTGGGCGGTTTCGGGTTGTCAGAGGCTGCGTAAGTTTATATGGTTAATAAAATTACATCGCGTGGCGGGCATGACAAAAAGAAAAGGCAGCTACAACCATAGCCAGATATTCAATTTTACGACTTTTCCACCGTTTACGGTCAGGACGGAACTGGTTATTTACCCGCGCCAGCTAACCTTCAATTTCCCTGATACCGATGTGAAAGACAAGCTGCAGCGCATCCGCGCTTCCGAGATCGTGGATATGCTTAGGGACGTGCTGAAAAAAACTGAGTTCCCAACCAAAACCCAGCTGCCCCGCTCGAAAAAGAGCAAAACGCGCGACCGGGAGTATATTTTTACCCTGCATGACATCTCGTATGACAGAGAAGACCGCCAGCTCGATACGCGCGCTTTCCTTCTTGTGAGCGATCTGCAGGAGCAATTATACGACCGCCTTCGCAATGTTTCGACGATCGAAAAGCAGATCGAGGTGATCCAGGATTTCCATAAGGAAATGCTTTATACCAATATCCAAGTACCCGAGGCTTTGCCCGATATTCGCACGTTGAACCGACGAAAAAAAGCCACCAGCCACGTCGAACGCGTCGAAGGCACGACGAAAAAGCTGGTGCGCGAACGGCTGGAGGCGTTCAACGCGCATGTTACCGTGGAAGGCGATAAGGTCGATGTGGCGCAGCTTACCCCGAAGGTGGCGCAGCTCTGCGACAAGATAAGCAGGAATCTCGCCGCGCGCCCAAAAAACGCCGACCCCATGAAGCTCGACGAAACGTTGGAAGGCGAGGTGATGCTGCTGTTGGCGAATGCAGGGGTAAAACATGACTGGCTGGCTTACCTGTCTAAGGAAATCGCCGATAGCATCTATGAGCACGCGACGTTTAAGGTATCGGCGGCGGAGCGCCTGCTGTAGGGGCTTTTTTTTATTCCCGGGCATGACCGGCTTTGCACAAAAACCGCTCGCAATGACGAGGATAATAACGGATTACTTCCCCGCCGCCTCCAGTTTGATCACGACCCGCTGGTTGCGGATGCGGTTTTCGCTGATGGGATTGCCGCCGGCGTCGGTATTGGGGACTACGGGGTAGTTCCCGGCGTAGCTTACTGCGCGCACCCGCGCCGGGTCGACGCCCTGCCCGATCAGCACGGTGGCGACCTTGGCGGCGCGCATGGCGGAAAGTTCCCAGTTATTGGCGTATTTGCTGCCGACCGGCACGCCGTCGTCGGTATAGCCTTCGACGGTGACCACCGAGTCGGCCATGCCGTCTTTAAGCGCCTTGGCGATCGTGCCCAGCAGGGCTTTTTGGTCGTCGTGCATTTCGGCGGAATCGTATTCGAAAAAGAGCAGCGCCGACATATCGACGTGGAGCGCCTCCGTGGATTTTTCGACGGAAATCTGGGTGTCGGCATTATCGGCAGCGATGATGCCGGTGACGGTGCGGTAGAGGCTCTCGAACGGGGTATCGAGCGAAAGGGTGCCGCCATGCGTCGGCGTGTGCGGAAAGCCAGGTTCGCTGCGGACGACGTCGGCCGGTGCGGTCTGCCGGGAATAAAGCACCGATACGAAGATGACGAAGAACAGGAAAAGCAGGGTGATCATGTCGGCGTAGCTCATCAGCCACGCGTCGACATGGTCGCTTTCCTTCTGGCGGTGGATGTTGCTTTTGGGGAGCATGACCGCCATGGGTTACGCCGCCGCGGCTTCGGCTTCGGCCTCGGCGCGCATGGCGGTGCGGCGCTGCTGGACGATTTCCTTGTAGTTGCTGAGATCGACGTGGTTGGCCGGTTCCATGTAGCTGTTTAGGCGGTCGAGCATGTAGAACGGGTTTTGCTTGCCCGCGAGCATAGCGAAGCCTTCGGAGAGCATGTAGTTGCGGAAGCGTTCGATCTCTTCGCGGCGCAGCAGCTTATCGGCGGCAGGAAGGCAGATGAGGCGCGCGGCGAG
>CAZBUX010000235.1:0-2798 GCA_964495185.1 uncultured Rickettsiales bacterium
TTGAATTGGCGGCGATGCGGGGCGTCGAGGTGACGCTGATCGTACCAACACAAATAAATTCGCGACTGATGCACTACACCAACATAGTCGTTGGTGAAATAAAGCTCGGTTTTGGGTTCCGGCTCACTGGCGGCCAGACGGGAGAAAATTTGATCAATCTTCGCTTTATTCATAAGGGCATGGCCGGTATAGTGGTTCCAGTGATCAATACTGGATTCCAGCAGTTGCTGGAACGACAAAATAAAGCTGGTTTATGAAACGCATTTTGCTTTCCCTTGCATTGCTTCTCTGCCCGCTCGCCGCGCAGGCTGCGGATGATTCACTCTATATCGAGGACATGACGTGGATGGAAATCCGCGACCGCGTGCAGGCGGGAGCGAATATCGCCATCATCCCCACCGGCGGCACCGAGCAGAACGGGCCGCATATCGTGGTGGGCAAGCACAACATGCTGGTGCGCTACACCGCCGGTGAAATCGCGCGCAAACTCGGCAACGCGCTGGTGGCGCCGGTTATCGCGTTCGTGCCGGAAGGCCGTATCGATCCGCCGGAAGGGCATATGCAATTCCCCGGCACGATTTCGGTGTCGGACGAAACCTTTGCAAAGTTGCTGGAAGACGTTGCGGGCAGCATGAAGCAGCACGGTTTCAGGCTGATCTGCTTTATCGGCGACCACGGCGGCAGCCAGGAAGTGCAGAAGGCGGTGGCGGCGAAGCTTACCTCCAGATGGCAGAGCAGCGGCGTGCGCGTGCTGCACGTGGCGAATTATTACGGCAACAACGGGCAGGAAAAATGGGTGGAATCGATGGGCATTAAAGTGCCGAACCCGCAGGCTCATGCCGGTTTCGCCGATACTTCGGAAATGATGGTGGTGAATGTCCACGGCGTGCGCGACAATCTGCGCGGCGCGTTCGTCGAGCGTGATTATAAGCTCAGCGGCGCCATGGGAAGCTCGACGCTTTCGAGCCCCAATTATGGCCGCCAGTTGCTCAATATGAAAATACAGGCCGCCGTCGAGCAGATCACCAATGCATCCAGCCGCTAAGCCCATGCTGGTACATCCCAAGCGTTACGCTGCGACGCGCAGGAAACGCCGCGTGCAGCCGCGCAGCTTTATCCGCGCGTGGATGCGGGCGCCGTTTGCGATGGGGGCGGTGGTGCCGAGCTCGCGCTGGCTGGCGCGCGCCATGGCCGGGCAGGTGAATTTGCGCAAGCCCGGTGCGGTGATCGAGCTGGGTGCGGGAACGGGCGCGGTGACGCACGCGCTGCTTGCCACCGGCATCGAACACAGCCGCCTGATGGTGATCGAGCGCGACCAGAAATTATTCAACGTGCTTTCCGCGCAGTTCCACGATTTGCAGGTGCTGTGCGCCGATGCCATGAAGCTTGAGGAAGTGCTGGCCGCCGCCGACGTTACGCGCGTGAACACCATCGTCTCCAGCCTGCCGCTGCTTTCGATGCCGGGGACCGTGCGCCGCTCCATTGAGCAGCAGATGGCCGCAGCCATCGGCAAGACCGGGCGTATCGTGCAGTTCACTTATGGCCCGAAATCGCCCATCGGCAAGGACACGCTGAAGAAATACAAGCTCAAGGGCAAGCGCGTGAAGGTGGTCATCGCCAACGTCCCGCCCGCGCATGTGTGGGTGTATCACCGGGGGTGAATCGCCGGTTTTCTTAAAAAACGCTTTCTATACAGCGGCTTGCGCATTAAAAGGCTAACCACTTATTAATCTTTGTTTGCCATAATGTTAGCCATGGCAGACGATAGCAAACCCCTCGCGCCGATCATTATCAAGCGCATCAAGAAAGGCGGCCACGGGCATCATGGCGGCGCGTGGAAAGTCGCGTATGCAGATTTCGTGACGGCGATGATGGCGTTCTTCCTGCTTTTGTGGCTGCTCAACACCACTACGCCTGAGCAGAAAATGGGGCTTGCGGAATATTTCACGCCGACCATCGGCATCAAGGACTCGATGGGTATCGGATTCAAGGGCGGCAGCAAGGCCAACACGCCGGGCCGCTCGCGCACCGACCTCACGCAGCCGGGGCTTGTGATGGGGCAGGTACAGCAAGGCTCGGTGGCTAAAGCGCCCGATGACGCGACGGTGGACGATCCGGAAGCGGATGACGCGGCGAAATCCGGCGCCAAGGAAAATAACGAGGATTCGGAAGCGCTGAAAAAAGCCGAAGAAGAAATCAAGCAGGCGCTGGAACAGGATCCGGACCTCAAGGAATACCAGAACAACATGGTGGTGACGGAAGCGCCCGAGGGCCTGAAGATCAACATGATCGACGACCAGAAAAAACCGATGTTCATGCCCGGCGGCGCGACGCTGACCGATATAGGCAAGAAGGTGCTGGATTCGATGGCGGCGATTATCATCAAGATGCCGAACAACATCAGCATCAGCGGCCATACCGACGTGGCAGGTGCGACACTGAACGCGAACTATACCAACTGGGAGCTTGCCGCAGACCGTGCCAACGCTGCGCGACGCTTCCTCGCCACCACGCAGCTCGAACCCGAGCGCGTGGCGAAAGTCGAAGGCCTTGCCGACCGCGAATTGCTGATACCGCAGGAACCGACCTCGCCGCGCAACCGCCGTATCGTCATCACGGTGATACGCGGTTCGTATTTCCGCGATCCAAAAACGCTGCCGACGACGCGCACATTGCTTTCCATTCCTGACGCGAAAGTGGGTGAACCCGAACAGCCCGCGCACGAAGCCGCGCCCGCGCCGGAAGCGCCGCCTGAGACGGACGGGGCGCCGGCTGATTAGGCATAAGGCATAAGGGAT
>CAZBUX010000236.1:0-2766 GCA_964495185.1 uncultured Rickettsiales bacterium
CTGCGCCCCATCCTTGTCGGAGGAGATTATCCGGCAGGCCTTGCCGCGTAACGGCCTAAATCCTGTCCTTGCTGCTGTGGGGCGTATGCTGACCTATGTGTTTGAGGGGTTTCATGACGCCAGAAAGCAATGATTACCTGCCGTGGGAGTCTATGATGGCTATTGCCTTTGGCGCATTGCGTTTATCACCGAAAGCGTTCTGGAAAATGACCCCATGCGAATGGCAGGCGGGGGTCAGGGGATGGAAAGAAAGCAGGGGTATAGGTCAGGAAACGCTTGCTGTCGGGCGCGAAGAGCTGAATGCGCTGATGTTACAATTTCCTGATGCTATTCCGGAATGAAATTTTTCGAGAGGCTGGCTACGTACGTTACATACTGGGTATAAAGTGTGTCGATGCCCGGACCCTGACAGCTGCTGCCGGCATACATTTCCCTATAAGAACCGCGTGCGGCGGTGACGATATCGTTCTGCAATCTGCCCGGCGCATTTACCGAAGCCATTTCCTGACTGAGCGCCGACGTAATGATATGGAAATCAGTTTGCTGTGCACGGTTGCATTTGTTTAGGAAAAAATACGTAATCAGGATGTCTTCATAGCGCTTTTTGATGCGGTCCATGGCGGCCTGAACGTCATTGCCGGTTTGCTCGGGGCTGTATACATCGATGACGGTATTGCCGGAGGGTTGCGTTTTAGGTGCCGTTGTGACGGGAGGGTAATAACTTGTAGCTGTGTTGGTGGAGGTGGCTTTTGCTGTTGCAGCCGGTGTGGTCGCATCTTCTTTTAGTTGCAGTAATTCGGATTTGATTGCAGCGAATTCCCGCACTTCATCGCGTGCCGCAGCCAGCCGCCAGTCATACGCGATAACAACGACAGTGGCGCATGCCATAGCAACCAGAAGTTGTAAAGAGCGCATCCATGCGAAACGCACGAGCCACGAGGCGAAATCGGTATCGATTTCCTTGCGCCACTGGCTTTCAAGCTTACGGTTTTCGGTGACGTGCCACCACGTACAAAAGCCAAGTATGCTTAACAGAAGCAGCCAAAGAAAAACCGTCATCAGGATGCCTGTTACGGGGATCTGTTGCAGTCGATGTCTACGCTGCCCGAGCTGCTGCGCGTACTCCACGGACGGTCATAGGAAAAACAGCGATACTCGATATCCAGCACCTTTTCACTACACTCAGGGGCGGGATCCTTGCCCAAGGCACCAGAGTTTACGGGGACGCTGCATTGCAACTTGCCGTTGCACAACTCGGAAACGGCAACCAGTACGTTATCGATGCGCAAAGGTTTGGTTTGTTCTGAGCTGCTGGCATAACTATCGTAGCTGTTCGGGATAGCTTTAAGTTTGCAATTAAGGCCCCAGCTCGCGTGTACGATACTGATGCTGTAAGGCGAAGAAGACGCCGTTTGAGGTGCCGCTTGCGGTGCTTCGGCCATCCATTTCCAGGATACGAACACCACGGCAATAATAAACGATACGATGAGCAAGTGAATTTTAAAGGGCATACCCTAGCACTATGACTTATTTTAATTTTTCTGACAAGAGTGACCTTGTCGGCAAGGAGTATATTTAAACATGGATAATAACCCGTTAAGCTTAGAGATCGACGCAAACATCGACCCGCTTAAAGCCAGCCTGTCTCAGGCGGAGGCCATGCTGAGGGCGCTTGACCAGTCGGCTAGTCGTCACGCCAATTCCATCTCGCAAACGCTGGCGAAAATCGTAGGGAACCAGGTTTTCGGTAGTCGAAGCGGAAAGCGCAACGCGCTGGAACAACTGGCGGCCCCCCTGATCAATCAGGTGCTGGATAGCGTCATCGGAAGAATCGGGCAGGAAGCGACCCAAGCAGGTGGCCAGCCGGTGAATATCGCGATGAATATCGCTACTCCGGATGCTAATTCGTTTCGCATGAGCCAGGGGCAGATTTTAGCGGAAGCGGCATCAGCCGTTGCCCGGGCGACAAGGCGGTTTCTTTAAGGTAAAAGATCCGTTCGGGTGAGGTGTGGGGAGATATTATCAATATATATCATGTTGTTATGTTGTCGCTCTTGGAATGGTGCAGTGGCTATTTTCCAAGTCCTGCGCACTTTTATGACGCTTCTGTAATATTGCGAACATTCAGTGAGATAGAGTTTTCTTCCCGTCACTGAAATGTCACAAAAAACGTCTGGTGACCGTTTGCCTGTTGTTGGTATAATGATATCGGGTAAAAACAGGTTTATTTTCTACGGTTATGGCAAGACGCAACGATAATCAGGACGAGGGCATGGACGGCGGTTATACGCCCGACCGCGGGCGGTTTGGCGATACGTCCGATTTCAGCACGACGTCGATCAGCGACGATGGCCGTTTCCTCGGGATGAAGCTATCGCCTGCGATTGCGTCGCAGTTAAGCACTTTCTACCCCGCCCTATTGACGTGGGCCAGTAAGAAGGGCGAAAGTGCTATCACCCCGCGGGCAGAGAAATTTGCACAAAAAGTGTTGGGTTATGCTGAGCATGATGCTCGGCATTTCGGTGGAAAAACTGCTGATGTCGTCGGCTACGGCATTATTTTGAGCAACCAGATTTTTAACGTTGGCCGTACCATTTACGATTCGGTGCAGAGCCTGAATAACCT
Source organism: uncultured Rickettsiales bacterium (assembly GCA_964495185.1). GTDB lineage: Bacteria > Pseudomonadota > Alphaproteobacteria > Rickettsiales > SXRF01 > CAZBUX01. The sequence continues at coordinate 2,626 of CAZBUX010000236.1, forward strand.
GCGTGTTGCCGTGAAACCGCTGGCTAAATCCAGCAGCCATTTAAGTCAGGTTGCTCCGCTTAGCGGCGATAACGAAGTGGTGGCCAACGCCCGAAGCAAGATCACGGGCGTATTCTGGCAAAGCCTCGCGCAGACTGCTAC
>CAZBUX010000237.1:0-1224 GCA_964495185.1 uncultured Rickettsiales bacterium
AATCCTTGAACAGGCTGATATTCAGCATCGGCGAGGTATATACCTCACTGGAAATACGACATTTTTTTAGATCGATGCTGGCCATTTTGTCCGCCCTGTTTAACCTTTTGAAAAATATAATAGAGTGTGGTGGGGCTGGTAAAGGTATTTTTTAGGCCGGGCGCTTGTCATATAAATTTAACACGACTGGGGGCGGAAAAGCGGGCTAAAATGCCTTCAGGTCATTCGAAAACAGGATTGTATGATATGAACGACGAGACTCCCACGCACTATGATGCCGATCTTTTGAAAATCACCGCCGGAATGCGCGGGAAACCTCCGGTTAAAATGGGTGCCGCTGATAACGGAACGCCTTTCGACGCGGTTGCACCGCTGGGCGACAGTGCCGAGGTGAGCGGCGGGACCGTCAATAATTCCGGCGAAAAATGGCGCCAGAGGCTTACGCCCGACACGGCGCCAACCCCGGCTGATTCCGTTTCCCTTAAGCGCTAGTAATCCAAAAAGCTCCGAAGCTTCCGGCTCCTGCTCGGGTGCTTGAGCTTGCGCAGTGCCTTGGCTTCGATCTGGCGGATGCGTTCGCGCGTCACCGAGAATTGCTGGCCGACTTCTTCCAGCGTGTGGTCGGTGTTCATGCCGATGCCGAAGCGCATGCGCAGCACGCGTTCCTCGCGCGGCGTGAGCGACGCCAGGATGCGCGTGGTGGTTTCGCGTAAATTGCTCTGGATGGCGGCATCCAGCGGCAGTACGGCGTTTTTGTCTTCGATGAAATCGCCCAGATGCGAATCTTCCTCGTCGCCGATGGGGGTTTCCAGCGATACCGGCTCTTTCGCGATCTTCAGGACCTTGCGCACCTTATCCAGCGGCATGACCAGACGTTCGGCCAATTCTTCCGGCGTCGGTTCGCGGCCGATTTCATGCAGCATCTGGCGCGAAGTGCGCACGATCTTGTTGATCGTCTCGATCATGTGCACCGGGATGCGGATGGTGCGCGCCTGATCGGCGATCGAGCGCGTGATCGCCTGACGGATCCACCATGTCGCGTAGGTCGAGAATTTATAGCCGCGGCGATATTCGAATTTATCGACGGCCTTCATCAGGCCGATATTGCCTTCCTGAATGAGATCGAGGAATTGCAGACCGCGGTTGGTGTATTTTTTCGCAATGGAGATAACGAGACGCAAGTTGGCCTCGACCATTTCCTTTTTTGCGCGGGCCGCTTCTTTC
>CAZBUX010000237.1:1234-2763 GCA_964495185.1 uncultured Rickettsiales bacterium
TTTGCGGACACGGGCCAGCCATTTGGGGTCCTGCTCCGAACCATAATAATGTTCGAGGAAGTCTTCGCGCTTGACCTTGGAATCCACCGCCATACGCAATAGCTTGCCTTCAAGCCCGACGAGTTCGCGGTTGATTTTGTAGAGCGCCTCGATCAGCTGTTCGATACGCGCGTTGTTGAGGCGTACCTCCTCCATAAGCTGAACCATTTCTTCGTTCAGCTTGTGGTATTTCGTGTTGACCGGGCCGGGCGGCTCCTTGCCTTTGGTGATGTGTTCGATACGTTCGGCCTGAACGGTCTGAATTTTTTTATAGGTCTTCTTGATCTTGCCGAACGTTTCAAAAACCTGCGGTTTCAGTTCTTCTTCCATCGCGGCGAGCGACATATTGTCGGCCTCGTCTTCGCCGTCGCCGCCCTCACCGCCTTCCGCCGGCTCATCGTCGCGCTCCTCCATCGATGGCGCGGATGCGCCGTCGGCATTGGCATCGCCGCCCATGGTGGCGTCAAGGTCGATGACTTCGCGCAGAAGGATGTCGCCTTTTTGCAGCGCTTCGTACCATGCGATCATGGATTCAATGGCCAGCGGGCTTTCGCAAATCCCGCCGATCATCATTTCGCGGCCGGCTTCGATACGTTTGGCAATTGCGATCTCGCCTTCGCGTGATAACAATTCGACCGAACCCATTTCGCGTAAATACATGCGCACCGGATCGTCCGTGCGGCCTGTGTCGTCGTCGGAAATGTTACCGCCGGATTCGTAATCGCTGTCGGCTTTCTTTTCTTCTTCCTCGTCGGAATCATCGCCTTCCGACATCTGGATGCCGACGTCGGACAGGGTCGACATTGCATCTTCAATCTGTTCGGACGAAAATTCTTCGGCGGGCAGCGCGGCGTTCAGTTCATCATAGGTGATGTAACCGCGCTCCTTGCCCTTGGTGACAAGTTTTTTGACGATCTGCGCCAGCGACCCTTTCGTGCCGCCGGTGCTTGACCCGGCTTCCGCCTGATCTTCGCCTTCTTTTGCTTCTTCACCCTTGCCTGCGCCCTTCTTGGCAGCCTTCGCGGCGCCTTTCTTTTCCTTGGCAGGCGCTGGCGCTTTCGCGCCGGCCTTGGCGTCTTTTGCCGGGGCTTCCGGTTTTTTCACTGATTTAGATGTCACGTTTGCCGTTTGCTGAGTTTGTTTGTTTATCGGTTTCGTTTCTTTGGCCGCCGGTTTTTTCGCCGGTGCGGCCGTTTTTTTTGCGTCTGCCTTCGCGGGCAGTTTCTTAGGCGCAGGTTTCGCTTTCGCGACTTTCTTTGCCGTCGCGGCTACCGTCTTTTTTGGCGGTTTCGTCGCTGCTTTTTTCGTCTTCGCTGCCATCAACCCTAACCCGAGATGTGCTTTTCACCGATTCGGTGATTAAACAGTATTTTCTTTCAAAATCAAAGGGGTCTGCGTCTGTCTTATTGCCTTTATACAGGCCGATCACAGCTCCCCCGCCGCGCGCCTGCGATTTTCATCGCGGGCCTGATCGTCGGCGCGGGCCTTTT
>CAZBUX010000238.1:0-2758 GCA_964495185.1 uncultured Rickettsiales bacterium
AGGGCGATGCAAGCGCATCGCCCTTTCTTCTTCTTAGACTTGCTTCAGATTAGAAAGCGAGCTGCGAACCGATGAGGAACACAGTGCCGTCGTTATCCTGAGCTGCGGTAACAGCATCCTGCTCGAAGAAGCTGACTTCAGCATACGGAGTGAAGCCGGGAGCCAGCTTGTAGTCCGCACCGATCGACAGGTTGTCGAATTCGTTGTCGGTGGTGGGGCTGACTTCAACATTGCTCTTCAGGTAGGTAACGCTGACGCCGAACGGGCCGTATTCATAGGCGCCGCCGACAGTCCAGTAGTCGCTGTCATCGGTGTTAGCGGTCTTCAGGCGGAGAGAATCACCCCAATCGCCATACGAACCGGCTACGCTGAAGCCCATGAAGGACACTTTCGCACCAACGTTCCAGGCGCGGAGGTCTTCGTAGGTGTTCAGTTCTGCATCACCAGCGTTACCGGTAGCAGCAACCGAGAAACCGATCTGGTCGAACTTGCCGTCGTAACGGATAGCACCGACCCAGATGCTGTCAGCTTCGGAAACCGTGATGGTGTCCGTGCCGCCGAGGGTAACAGCAGCGCTGTTATCCGCGCGGGTAGCATCGGTGGTCAGCTGGCCACGTTCCTGATCGCTCGGGATGTAGGACAGACCGAGCTGGAGGCCGTTCCAACGCGGGGTGTAGTAGGTGAGCTTCGACAGGTTTTCCTGCGATTCATCACCCAGACCTCTGGTACCGCCAGCGGTCAGGCCGTAGTTGAGCGGCAGATCGGGGGTTGCAATGAACGCGCTGGGGGTGCCGTTGACGAAATAGGTGAAATCGCCATCGATACCGCCGGTAGCACGAGCGATCGACGAAGCGTCAACCTTCATGGTAGCGTCGGGTCCGAGGTTCGAACCGCCTTCAGTGCGGCCCCAGCCGCCTTCGAGGTATACGAAGGTCTTGCTGGCGTTGATGCCCTGATTGTTAGCGTCGTTTTCAACGTCGGATTCCAGCCAGATTTCGGCACCGTAGCCAAGGCCGTTGTCGGACTTGCCATCAACCTTGAAGCTGATTTCGGTGTCGTTGCGGAATGCGTGATTGCGACGGTTGGCGTCCTGATCGTCGCTCATGATTCCAGCCTGGAAATCGATGAAGCCGCCGACGGTCACCTTCGGGGTCTCAGCGGAAGCAGCGCCTGCGAGCAGGACGGCAGCACCGACGAGGGTAGTCGTACCGAGAAGAATTTTTTTCATAACTTGTTCCCTTTAGAGTTTAAAAAACCAATTAAAATGAATACTCTAGGATACACAAAGCAAACTACTCTATGCATTTACCTTGCATAGTTATTGTGCAAAGATGTTCCCCATGCAAGCTGTAACGGTCAGGTCACCAGCAAAATGCGAGCTTTTAGACCTTTCTGTTGCAATATGGCAACAATTTACCCCGTAAATAGCTATTATTTTAAGGCTTTTTTAATAATATGACCCCAAAACCGCCCCCCATCGCCCCCCTTGCCGCGCTAGAGGCAAAAATCGCCTTGCAACGCTCAGAATCCGCTCTGGCCGCCGCTCACACGGAAATTCTTGGAGCCAGCAAAGGCCAGCCGGAAGCCGCCATCGAAGCGATGATCGCCAACGGACTCACCTTATACGGCGAAAACCGGGTTCAGGACGCCGCCGCGAAATGGCCGGACATAAAAAAACGGCACCCGCATATCAGGCTCCACCTGATCGGCCCCCTCCAGAGCAATAAGGTGAAAGACGCGCTGGAACTGTTCGACGCGATTCAGACGGTGGACAGGGTGAAGCTCGCGGATACGATCGCGGGGATTCGGGATTCGGGATTGGGGATTGAAGAGAAGCAGTTTTACGTTCAGGTCAATACCGGCGCCGAACCCCAGAAAGCGGGGGTACTTCCCGGCGAGGCGGACGGACTGATCGAATATTGCGTGAAAAGACTGGGGCTGCCTGTGACGGGGCTTATGTGCGTACCACCTGCCGACGAACCGTCCGCGCCGCATTTCGCCCTGCTTCGGGAAATCGCGCTTCGCCACGGGCTCAAAGAGCTGAGCATGGGTATGAGCGGCGATTTTGAAACCGCCGTGCGTATGGGATCAACCTGCGTGCGGCTGGGGCGGATTTTGTTCGGCGAACGCGATTAGCCCGGGAGTTTGCCGGCTTTCTGGTAGGCGCCCGCCGCACTGGCGTATTCCTGCTCGCCGCCGCCGGTAAGGAACGCGAACAAATGCTCCCCGATATCGCCGCCGGTGGCCGCTTCGATGCCGCTGCTTATCGCCGCCGCGAGGAATCCGACAGGCCCGCCCATGAGCGCCCCGCCCGCCATGCGCGACGCCGCCGAAAGCGTGTCGCCGCTAAGCGACCGGTAAATCGAACCGACGACGGGCAATTGCTGCAGGGGGTTTACCGAATCGATCAGGTCTTTGAAAGACAGTCCGTCCTCGCCGAACAGCGAAGCGTCGACCTGGGGAACGTCAGGCGGCCCCTGAGTGATGGCATCCAGCCGGGCGTTCTGCGAAGGGTATATGTAAGCGATCTCCATAGGGCTTATGGAGCAATTCCCGTGCCAGCGCTAATTAAAGCAAAAGCCTAGGCTTTTTCCAGCAGGATGATGCAACGCTCGGGCGTGACTTCCGCTATGCCGCCTTCAACCGGGATTTTCTTCTGCTCGCCGCCCGCCACGTCGATGACGATCTCGCCCTCGCGCAGCGTGGACACGAACGGGGCGTGACCGGCAAGCACGCCGAACTCCCCTTCGGTGCCGGG
>CAZBUX010000239.1:0-2714 GCA_964495185.1 uncultured Rickettsiales bacterium
ATCGAATTCACCATCCAGAATAATAAATTATGGATGCTGCAAACCCGCAACGGCAAGCGCACCGCCGCCGCCGCCATCAAAATCGCCGTGGATATGGTGGAAGAAAAGCGCATCAGCAAGCCCGAAGCCATCAAACGCATCGACCCGCTCGCGCTCGACCAGCTGCTGCACCCTACCCTCGACCCCAAAGCGAAGAAAACCGTGCTGGCAACCGGGCTTCCCGCCTCGCCGGGCGCGGCGTCGGGCAAGGTGGTATTCACCGCCGAGGACGCCGAAAGCATGGCCATCGACCACCGCGAGAAGGTCATTCTCGTGCGCATCGAAACCTCGCCGGAAGATATCCACGGGATGCACGCCTCGCAGGGGATTTTAACCGCCCGCGGCGGCATGACCTCGCACGCCGCCGTCGTGGCGCGCGGCATGGGCAAACCCTGCGTTTCGGGTGCTGGCGAACTGCGCATCGATTACGCGAAGAAACAATTCCAGGTCACCGGCCACACCATCAAGGAAGGCGACATCATCACCATCAACGGCTCGACCGGCGAAGTGATGCTCGGCGAAATCCCGACCGTGCAACCCAAGCTCTCCGGCGATTTCAACACGCTGATGGGCTGGGCCGACGAAGTACGGAAACTGAAGGTGCGCGCCAACGCCGAAACCCCGCTCGACGCCGAAACCGCCCGCAAATTCGGCGCGGAAGGCATCTTCGACACCGACCGCATCATCGCGATGCGCGAAATGATCGTGGCGAACGACACGGCCGGGCGAAAAACCGCGCTGGCCAAGCTCCTTCCCATGCAGCGCAAGGATTTCACCGAACTGTTTTCCATCATGAAGGGACTGCCGGTCACTATCCGCCTGCTCGACCCGCCGCTGCACGAATTCCTCCCCCACACCGAGGAAGACATCAAGCAGATCGCGCAGGCCGCCAATGTCAGCGTCGACAGCGTGCGCCACCGCGCCCATGAGCTGAAAGAGCAAAACCCCATGCTCGGCCATCGCGGCTGCCGCTTAGGAATCACCTACCCGGAAATCTACGAGATGCAGGCGCAGGCGATTTTCGAAGCCGCCGCCGACATCATGAAAGACGGCAAGGACACCGTAATTCCCGAAATCATGATCCCGCTGGTCATGGTGCCGCGCGAGCTCGAAATCCTGAAAACCCTGATCGACAACGTCGCCGCCGACGTCATGAAAAAAACCGGCACACAGATCGAATACATGGTCGGCACCATGGTCGAGCTGCCGCGCGCGGCCCTTCGCGCCGCCGATATCGCGGAAATGGCCGAATTCTTCAGCTTCGGCACCAACGACCTCACGCAGACCACGCTCGGCATCTCGCGCGACGACTCGGCCTCGTTCATCGAAATCTACAAGCAGCGCGGCATCGTCGAACACGATCCGTTCGTCACCCTCGACCAGTCGGGCGTGGGCGAGCTGATCAAAATCGCCGTGGAGCGCGGGCGATCGGTGCGCAAGGATTTAAAGCTCGGCATCTGCGGCGAACACGGCGGCGACCCCGCCTCCATCGCATTTTGCCAGAAAACCGGCCTCGATTACGTCTCCTGCTCGCCCTACCGCGTCCCCATCGCAAGGCTGGCAGCAGCACAGGCGGCGCTCGATAAATGAGCGTGAAGGTCAGATTCGCACCTTCGCCTACCGGTTTCCTCCATGTCGGCAATATGCGTACGGCTTTGGTCAACTGGTTGTTCGTGCGCAAAATGGGCGGCGAATTCTGCCTGCGGATCGACGATACCGATACCGAGCGCTCGAAAGCGGAATACGAAACGGCGATCCGCGAGGATTTAAGCTGGCTCGGGATTACGTGGGATTCGACGTTCAAGCAATCGGGCCGTTTCGATAAATATGCAGCCGCCAAAGACGCGCTGGTTGCGGCCGGACGCCTCTATCCCTGCTATGAAACCCCGGAAGAACTCGACGTGCAGCGCAAGATGCTCGCCTCGCGCGGCCTGCCGCCGATCTATAACCGCGCGGCGCTCAAGCTTTCCGGTGAACAGAAACAGAAATATGAAAACGAAGGACGCAAACCCCATTTCCGTTTCCTCCTGAACGACACGGAAATCGTCTGGGACGACCTTATCCGCGGAAAAGTGTCCATGAAGGCCACGACCATGAGCGACCCCGTGCTCGTGCGCGAGGACGGGGTGCCGCTTTATACGCTGGCCTCGGTGGTCGATGACGGCGAAATGGCGATTACCCATGTCATTCGCGGCGAAGACCATGTGAGCAACACCGCCGTGCAGGTGCAGATTTTCGAGGCGCTTGGCTATAAAGCCGCGGCATTCGCGCATATGGCATTGCTCAAAACCAAGGAAGGCGAGATGTCCAAGCGCCTCGGCGGCAACGACATCCGCGCGCTTCGCGAGTCGGGCATCCTGCCGATGGCGGTAAACTCCCTGCTGGCGAAGATCGGCACGTCCGATTCGGTAGAAGCATTTGGCGACATGGCCCCGCTCGTCGCCGGGTTCGATTTCAAGAAATTCGGCCGCGCAGCGGCGAATTATGACGTGGCAGAGCTGGAAAAGCTCAATGAGAAGCTCATCCACCAGCTGCCGTTTTCGGCAGTATCCGCCCAGCTTCCCGGCATGGACGAAGCGTTCTGGCTTTCCGTGCGCGGCAACCTCAAATCCCTCGCCGAGGCGAAAGAGTGGCAGGAGATCGTCCACGGCAACGTGACGGCAACCCTCGACCCC
>CAZBUX010000240.1:0-2713 GCA_964495185.1 uncultured Rickettsiales bacterium
CGCCAAGAAAACGGCCAATACCGCCGCCTCTGCCGAAGCCGCGCTCGACGCGGGCGATGCCAATAAAGCCCTCGCCAGCAACGCCATCAAGGCGAGCAAAGCGGAAAAAGCCACGGCTACGCGACTCAACAACCTCGGCATCACCATCGCCCAGGGCAAGATCGTCAACGCCGTCCTTGAAACCGCCATCAATACCGATCTTCCGGGCACCATCCGCGCCATCGTCAGCCGCGACGTTTATGCCGAATCCGGCCGCGAGGTGATGATCCCGAAAGGATCGCGCCTGCTTGGCACCTATAACACCGGCATCACCCGCGGCCAGAAACGCGTGCTCATCGTATGGACGCGCCTCATCCGGCCCGACGGGCTCGATATCGCCATCGGCTCTCCGGGTATCGACGCGCTCGGACGCGCCGGTGTCGAAGGCAACGTCGACAACAAGTACTCGGAAATCTTCTCGACCGCCATCCTCACCAGCATGATCTCCATCGGTGTGGCGGTCGCGGCGGACGCTGCGCTCGGCAACGAAGATTCCACCACCACCCAGCGTACCGACGGCAGCTCGAGCACCACCGGCTCGTCCGGCGCGGTGGCGAGTTCGGCGGCGGTGCAGAATATCGGGGCGGTTTCGCGCGACATCGTGAACACCATGCTCGACCTGCGCCCGACCATCACCATCGACCAGGGCACGCAGATCGACGTATTCGTCAACAAGGACATGACGTTCCCAAGCACGCTCATGGACTCCCGGTTCGTGAACTAAGGGGGACGGGGTGACACTGACGGACAACGCATGGCATCCTTAACCGCACTCGATACCTATCTCGGGCCGCTGAAACGGTTTTTCGATCAGCCGAACGTGAGCGAAATTTCTATCAACAAACCCGGTGAGATCTGGGTGGAAGTGGGCGGCGACATGACGCACCACGTCGTCCCCGAGCTTGATCTCGATCACCTGAAATCGCTAGGCCGCCTCATCGCCCAGTCCACAGAACAGAAGATCAGCGAGGAAATGCCCCTGCTTTCGGCCACACTGCCGGAAGGTTACCGTATCCAGGTGGTATTCCCGCCCGCCTGCGAAGTCTCGACGGTCGCGATGTCGATCCGCAAGCAGACCATCATGAATCTCGACCTCGACCAGTACGAAGCCATCGGCGCGTTCCAGAACACGCTGGTGCGCAAGGAAGCAAGCCTTGTCGACAAGCGACTGCGCGAGCTGCTCAATGCGGGCGCGGTCAAGGATTTCATCAAGGAAGCCATCCTCGCCAAGAAAAATATCATCATCTCCGGCGGTACCTCCACGGGTAAAACGACGTTCTTCAACGCCGCCCTCAAAGTGATCCCGCCCACCGAGCGCATCATCACCTGCGAAGACGCGCGCGAAATCGTCATTCCGCATTTGCCCAACCGCGTGCATCTCGTCGCCTCGAAAGGCGGACAGGGCCGCGCGCAGGTCACCATGCAGGATTTGATCGAAGCCTGCCTGCGCATGCGCCCCGACCGCCTCATGCTCGGCGAGTTACGCGGTAAAGAAGCATTCACCTTCATGCGCGCCGTCAACACCGGCCACCCCGGATCCATCTCCACGCTGCACGCCGACACCCCGCAGCTCGCCATCGAGCAGCTCATCCTGATGATCATGCAGGCCGGGCTCGGCATCACCCGCGAGCAGATAAAAAGCTATGTCGAGAACGTCATCAATGTTATCATCCAGCTCAAGCGCGGTGCGCGCGGTATGCGTTATGTTTCTGAGGTTTATTTTAAAGAGAGCGAATAAGTGGCCAGTGACCGGCGGCCAGTGACCAGTTAGAATCTTCCTTACTGCCCACTGCCCACTGCCCCCTGCCCACTCCCTTATGGCTGGCATCAAAGAATCCAACATCCGCCGCAGCTTCGCCAACCGCATCATGGTCGTGGCGGTGATCGCCGCGTTGCTCGTGATTCCCACCTATCTCGGCGTCGCCGCCGCTTTCGTGCTTTATTACGGCGACGCGTATATCAATGCCGTGTTCAACCCCACCTACCTGCTTACGCAATATCTCGGCCTGTTCAATTACTGGCTGCAATACCGCGCGCAGCTCGGGCAGGATTTCGTCCTCAAGGTGATCGCGCCTCCCGCGGGCGGGATTTTCAGCAGCCTCGTGTTGCTCTACATGGCCCGCGCGCCGCTCTTCGATTTCCGCCCGTTCAAGATGAAAGAAAGCGTCCACGGCGACGCGCACTGGGCCACCGAGAGCGAAATCCGCGCCGCGCGCCTGCGCGCCAAGAAAGGCCTGATGATCGGCCGCACCGGCAACAACTACCTCATCGTCGACGATTTCCAGCACGTGCTGCTATTCGCGCCTACCGGCTCGGGCAAAGGTGTCGGCTTCGTCATCCCGAACCTGTTGTTCTGGGAACATTCGCTCATCTGCCATGACATCAAGATCGAAAACCACGAGCTGACCAGCGGCTTCCGCCGCCAGAGGCTTGGGCAGGAGGTATTCCTGTGGAACCCCGCCGATCCCGACGGCGTGTCGCATTGCTACAACCCGCTCGACTGGATTTCCGAAAAACCCGGCAAGATGGTCGACGACGTGCAGAAAATCTGCAACCTGATCCTGCCCGAGCAGGAATTCTGGCAGAACGAAGCGCGCTCGCTTATGCTCGGCGTCATCCTCTATTTCGTGGCGGTGCCCGAGAAAACCAACTCCTTCGGCGAAGTCGTGCGCAC
>CAZBUX010000241.1:0-2709 GCA_964495185.1 uncultured Rickettsiales bacterium
ACCGGCACATCGAACTGGAAGTCGGCGGTAATTGCAACGCCATTTGACGGCGCCGTATTAAATGTAATCTGCCCATTCACCGTATTTACCGTATAATTTGTATTACTCTGTAATACCCCCCCAAGGTATATATCTACCGTACCAGCCACAGGTTTCGTGATAGAGCGTGTTTCGGTAACACTACCGTTAGTGTATGTTTTCTTAAGCTGAAAAACGGTCGCGCTACCGTTACCAGTACCGATTAACTGGGCACTTACCTGATAATCTGTCCAGTCCTTGAAACGAAATCCGTCCGCACGCCCCTTACGGGCCCGAAAGAATGCAATCAGCACGTCTAGCTGGGCCTGTGTTTTTACACCATGCGCTACGTTATAACGTGAACGCGCCTGCGACCAGTTGCTGTTCCGCTGCTCATATCCGCTTTGTGTAATGACGATATCGGTAGAATATTCTGGCCCTCCCGTCGAGCCGTAGGCAATATCGGTGGGGAAGCGTGTTTCGATGAACGCCATGCTGAACTCCAAAAAATAAAAATAGGAATGGGCTCCCGCTATTGCAGAAGCAAAAAACAGTGGATTATATAGGATTAACTTCTGCCTATTTCCTGCGAGGGCAACGGTAACAGCTGTACTTTTCCATTATCCAGCGCCGGGCTAACACCGCTCTGACGTAAGTTGCTCGCGAGTTGTTGCACCTGAAAATCTGCGGGAGAGATACCGGATTCAGCCATTAATGTATCAAAATTATATTTATGGACTAATAGCGCACGCGCACCAAGCTCTCCAAACTTACCGTTGTTGATAAGTCCGGCATAGCGTTCTGCAACGCTCAAGCCAGGAACGCTTCCCATATCCGTGGCAGCGGCAATGATCGTATCGAGAAAAGCGTACTTATCGTCATGCATCAGTTTTTGTATAGCCTCAATTTTTCCCTGCTTGAGCGCTTGAGAGAAACTGCGCGTTCCAGTCTCCGCCTCCAATGCGTCCCTGAGTTCCTTGCCACCACTGTTAGTGGGAATATTAGCAGCCAACACTGCGAATGCCTCTTCCGCCTGAATAGGACCGCCGCGCTTTTCAAGCCCGCGCTCAATGACCAGCGCATCAGGATCAGCTCGTTCGGTAGCTTTCTCATAAATAGTGTGAGTAAGTATACCTCCCGCAAGACCACCAGCGCCGGAGATCAGCATTCCGGTCATCCAGCCTACCGGCCCCGTTAGAAGTGCCGCCGCAGCGGCAGTAGCTGCCGCAGTACCGGCCATTCCTCCCGAAATAGACGCAACGGTATCGCCGACCTCATGTGTCATCCTGCCGTCGATTTTACTATCCATCTCTCTGAGTGCCTGGCTACCCGTATGCTTAAGCGAGCCTTCGACCCCGAATTCATTACGCAGCGCGCGCCTTTCTCTTTCAGCCTGCTGATCCGCATCCACCCCCGTAAGCGCAAGGTTGCTAACATCGGCTACATAGCCGATGGGCCCAGGCACAAGCATGGCACCGCTTGCTACCAGCCGTGCCGCCGAAAGGTCACCGCCATCATCTTTTTTATCATTCTTACTCATAAAACCTCTTATGCCGGGCTAATGCCATGCGTCGTAGCCTGCTGGCGCTGCTGTTCCTTAGCGGTGTAATGCCCCACTACTTCACGCTTACCCGTAGTGGGTATAGCGACCGCATCTGCAGCATGGGATTTTTCACTTTCCTTAATCAAGGCCTCTACACGACGTTTGATCTCACCATTGCTGATCATATGCAGCATATCAGCAGGAGCAACGTGTTCAGCTGCAAGTTGCTTGGCTATTTGCTGGGTAAATGGATTACTTGGCCCGCCTCTTGCCGCCAGATCTTTGCTAAAGGAGCCGATAAACGCGGCGTAATACCCCTCATCCAGCTTGCCGTCACTTTGGATATAGGCATCGCGGAAACTGGTATAAAGCGGCAATGGCGTGCTACCCATAAACGCACTGGTTGCCATGTCAACGGCCTGCACGCCCATAAACGCTCCGAACAGCATCTTCCCGCCAAACCTGCGACTAACCGCCTGCCCGACATTGAGCGCGATGTTCACGAAATCTGATCCCTGGCGGATCGCAAACGTTTTAAGCAAATGCGAGCGCACCTCAGCTACCGGTTTTGGAACATTGCCAAAAAGTACCTTTGCCGTAGATATTTTTTCGGCCTTACCGCCCGTCATATCGGCAAGCATAATTTTAAGCGCTTTAAGATTTTTTCCAAAATCCCTTGTATCCGATACGACCGATAACCCCGAAAGCCCGATGAATGCACCATTGACGGCAACATGGCCGATATTGGCCTTCCCCATCGCCTTAGGCATGTTTCTGACGGTTTCACCAATATTGTTCCAGCCACCGGCACCATGGAAATGCGAGGTGGTATTTCCTGCCGCTTTCATAAATGCTGCAGCGGGTTTCAGGTCCTTCCCCTTGATCACGCCTTTCTCTACGGCCGCTTCCAATGCCGACGCGGCTTTTTGAATAGCCCCATGATCGACATGATAATGGGACGCTGTGCCCGCTACCGCAGCTTTCATCTCGTGCAAATGTTTCTGAACCGCGACAGGCACTTTCAAAGCGCTTGGATTGAGTTCACCGGCCAACGCAACCGCCTGCCTATGCGACGCAGCCGCTTTGCTCATACTTCTTTTGGAGATAAACTCGCCGATTCCACTGAACTTCACTGCCTTTTCTGCTAC
>CAZBUX010000242.1:0-2703 GCA_964495185.1 uncultured Rickettsiales bacterium
CGTTCGACGCCGCCCCGCCCGCCATTTTCTCGATGTCGGCGGTGATGGCGTCCACGTTCGCCAGAAACTTCGCGCCCGCGTTTTTATTGGGGTCGGAGTCGTACAGGCCGTCGATATCCGAAAACAGCACGAGCATGTCCGCCCCCGCCATCTGCGCCACGCGCGCAGCCAGGCGGTCGTTGTCGCCGAAGCGGATTTCGGCGGTGGCCACCGTGTCGTTCTCATTGATCACCGGCACGATGTCGTCTTTTTCGAGCAAGGTTTCCAACGTATTCCGTGCATTGAGATAACGCCTGCGGTGGATGCTGTCATCGGCGGTAAGCAGTATCTGTGCGGCGAATAATTTCTCCGGCGCGAACGCCTCCGCCCACTGCGAAAAAAGTATGATCTGCCCGCAGGCGGCGGCAGCCTGTTTTTCTTCAAGCGTCAGCGCCCGCCTGCCGTAACCCAGCGGCTCGCGCCCGAGCGCCACGGCGCCGGACGTCACCACGATCACCTGTTTTCCCTGCGACTTAAGCAGCGCAATATCTTGCGCCAGCGACGCAAGCCACGCCGCACGCGCGCGATTATCCTCGCCGATGATAAGCGACGAGCCGATCTTGATCACGATACGTCTGGCGTTAGCGGTCGCCGTCATGGCTTTCATCCTGTTGCGGTATTTCTGCCGCAGGTTTCTCTTCGACTATCTTCGGACGTTTTTCCTCGATCACCTTGATCATCGCCCTGAGCACATCCGTCACGCCTTCGCCGGACACACCCGACATGACGAAGATTTTTTTATGCTTCGAGGCTTTTTTCAGCGCAACGGTTTTTTCCTTGATCTCTTCTTCCGTCATCGCGTCGCATTTGTTGAGCGCGACGATTTCTTCCTTGGCGGCCAGCTCTTCGCTGTAAAGTTTCAGCTCGTTGCGGATGGTTTTATACGCGCCCACGACGTCTTCCTGCGTACCGTCCACCAGATGCAGCAGGATCCCCGCGCGCTCGACATGGCCGAGGAATTTAAGCCCGAGCCCCACGCCTTCATGCGCGCCTTCGATAAGGCCGGGAATATCGGCCAGCACGAATTCCTTTTCGTCGACGTAAACAACGCCAAGCTGCGGCGCGAGCGTAGTGAACGGGTAATCGGCGATCTTGGGTTTCGCGCGCGACGTGGCGGCGAGGAAGGTCGATTTCCCGGCATTGGGAAGCCCGAGCAAACCCGCGTCCGACATCAGTTTCAGCCGCAGCCACAGCCATCGCTCCTGCCCCGGGACGCCGGGCGTGGACTGGCGCGGCGCCTGGTTGATCGAGGATTTGAAGCAATGATTGCCGATGCCGCCCTTGCCGCCTTCGGCCAGCACGATCTGCTGCCCGACATAGGTCAAATCGGCGATCAGCGTTTCGCGGTCTTCCTCGAAAATCTGGGTGCCAAGCGGCAGTTTCAGGATCATGTCGGGCGCGCTGATGCCGTAGCAATTGCTGCCCATGCCGTGCTGGCCTTTTTTCGCCTTGAAATGCTGCTGGTAGCGGTAATCGATGAGCGTGTTCAGCCCCGATACGCACTCGGCGATGACCGAGCCGCCCCGCCCGCCATTGCCGCCGTCCGGCCCGCCGTCGGGAATAAATTTCTCGCGGCGGAAACTGACGCAGCCGTTGCCGCCGTCGCCGCTTTTGATAAAGATTTTCGCTTCGTCTAAGAATTTCATACTACTAATTTACAACAAAAAAGGGGACAGTCACCTGCCCCCTTTCATTATTCCAAAAAATAACGGCGGGTTAAGCGACGACGCTGACCACCATCTTGCCCGATTTTTCGCGGAACAGGACTTTGCCTTCTACGACGGCAAAGAGCGTGTGGTCGAGGCCCATATCTACGCCGGCGCCCGGGTAGAATTTGGTGCCGCGCTGGCGAACGATGATATTGCCGGGGATGACGGTCTGGCCGCCGTAAATCTTCACGCCGAGGCGTTTGCCTGCGGAATCGCGGCCGTTGCGGGATGAGCCACCTGCTTTTTTATGTGCCATGACTGAACTCCTTACGCCTTGATATCGGTGATTTTGATCTGGGTCAGGTACTGGCGGTGCCCCTTCTTGCGGCGGTAATTGTGACGACGGCGCTTCTTGAAGATGATCACCTTATCGTCACGGAACTGCTTCACGATTTCCGCGAGCACCTTGGCGCCGGAAAGAAGCGGCGCGCCGATCTTGCTGTCGGTCATCAGCACTTCGCCGATTTCGATTTTATCGCCAGCCGCGCCTTCGAGTTTTTCAACTTCGATGACGTCGCCGCTTGCGACTTTATATTGCTTTCCGCCGGTACGAATTACCGCAAACATATTAACCACCTGAATTCTATGAATTAACTAGCCTCTTGCGCACAAAAGGAAGGGCACTATATGCTCGGGTGCCCCTCCTGTCAACCTCTTTATCTGAGGAAAACCGCCATGTCCCAAGCCACGATCACCCCCTACCAACCCCGCTTCCAGCCTCGATTTTATGCCATTAACCGGGCATGGATCGAACGGCACTTCGCCCTTGAGCCGGAAGACCGGCGGGTACTGGCCGACCCCGAGGCAGAAATCATTGCCCCCGGCGGCATGGTGTTTTTCGCGCTCGAAGGCGAGGAAGTTGCCGGAACCTGCGGCATCATGAAGATGGACGACGACACCTATGAGCTGGTGCGCATGAGCGTCGACGAGCGTTTCCGGGGCAAGCGCTACGGCG
>CAZBUX010000243.1:0-2700 GCA_964495185.1 uncultured Rickettsiales bacterium
AGGTGAGCAAAGCCCGGAAGCCTATTTCGCCTGCGCTCTGTGCTTATATATCGACGGCAAAGCCCATCACTTCGAAGGCCGCGTCGATGGCCGCCTGACCTTCCCCGCGCGCGGCCGCGAGGGCTTCGGCTACGATCCCATTTTTATTCCGGATGGGCACAACATCACCTTCGCCGAAATGGACATGGCTGAAAAGCAGCGTATCAGCCACCGAGCCCGCGCCTTTGCAGGTTTGCAACAATTTTTACATACGCTTCGCTGAAACTGCTGGTATAATGGCCGCCCGTTCATCTTAAAGGAGTTTGCAATGCGTACCCTGTTTTCCGTTCTCGCCGCCGCACTGGTCTTCGTTTCCCCGGCTTTCGCCGCCGATAAATACGAATTCGACAAAGAGCACACGCGCATCCTGTTTTTCATCAACCATCTCGGATTTTCCGATACGGTGGGTGAGTTCACTTCGTATGACGGCCCCATCACCTTCGATCTGGAAAAACCCGAAACCAGCACCATCGACGTCACGCTGAAGCCCGCCGGCATCCGCACCCCCAGCGCAGGCCTCGACAAACACCTCCAGAACGCCGATTTCTTCAACACCGAAAAATTCCCCGACATGCGCTTTGTCAGCACGTCGGTTAAGAAAACCGGCGACAGCACCGGCGAAGTCACCGGCAACCTGACCCTGCTGGGCGTCACCAAGCCGGTCGTGCTCAAGGTAAAACTCAACAAAGCCGATTATCACCCCAAGACCAACATGTTCATCGCGGGCTTTTCCGCTGAAGCCACCATCAAGCGCTCCGATTTCGGCATGAGCTACGGCATACCGATGGTCGCCGACGAAGTCCGCCTGCTCATCAACACCGAACTCGTCAATCTCGACCGGAAGAAAAAAGAAGAGATCCAGAAGCATTGATATATATATGCGTCATTGCAAGCGTAGCGAAGCAATCCAGTGTAAGCGCCATGGGCGCGGTATAACGCCCTATTTGCCAAAGGCTGGATTGCTTCGGCTTCGCCTCGCAATAACGCACATCTTGCTGCCCCTTCTCCTGCTGGCGACCCCCGCCCACGCGGAGCCGCCTCCCCCCTCCCCCATCGTCAAAACCGAATTCGTCTCCGACACCGCCTCCGTCGAGGCGGGCAGGGTTTTTGAGCTCGGGGTATTGCTCTCCCCGTTCCCCGAGTGGCACACCTACTGGGAAAATCCCGGCGACGCGGGGCTTGCCACCACGCTCACATGGACGCTGCCGCCGGGATTTACCGCCGGTAGCATCGACTGGCCGCCGCCGGAACGCATAGCCGAAGGCACGCTCGTCACCTACAGCTATTCCGGCGACGTATTCCTGCCGGTGACCATCACACCGCCCGCCACGCTGGATGCATCCTCCCTCACCTTCAAGGTCAAAGCCGAATGGCTGGTGTGCAAGGATATCTGCATCCCTGAATCGGCGGAGCATGAAATCACCCTGCCGACGGGCCCGCATTCACCCTCCGGGGATAACGATCTCTTCGCGCAGCACGACCTGAAACGCGCCACGCCGCTTGCAGCCACCGCCGCGTCGGACGATAAAAGCCTCACCGTTTCCGTTCCGCTTACCGCCACCGGCCTTGCCGATGTCGCTACTGCGCATTTCATGCCGCGTCAGGAAGGCGTCATCCAGTATGCCGCCGAGCAGACGCTTTCTGTCCAGGACGGGCAGGTTTCCCTCACCATCCTGCGTGCCGAAAGCGGGAAGGGCGGCGATCTATCCGGTATACTGGAGTTGCAGACCGCCAGCGGCGAAACGAAGTTTTTCGACATACGCTTCAGCATCCCCGCCGCCGCAACCGCAGCGGAGGAACAGCCGCAGCCACCCGCCGAAGCCCCGTTCCTTCCCTACCTCCTGCTTGTCGCCGTTCTCGGCGGCGCGATACTCAACCTCATGCCCTGCGTGTTGCCGGTACTCTCGCTCAAGGCCATCGCCATCGCAAAAAAGCGCGGGCGCGAACGCGCTAAAACCCTGCCGCAGGGGCTCGCCTATACCGCCGGCATCATGCTTTCCTTCGGGCTCATCGCGGGCGTATTACTTGCGCTGAAAGCAGGCGGCGAAGCCGTTGGCTGGGGCTACCAGATGCAGTCGCCCGCCTTCGTCGGCTTCCTCATCTATCTTTTATTCCTCGTCGGCCTCAACCTCTCCGGCCTGTTCCATTTGCCGGTGCTGCTTGGCAATGTCGGCAACATCGACGAAAACTCCATCAAGGGCAGTTTCTTCACCGGCGTACTCGCAACCGCAGTCGCCACCCCCTGCACCGCACCGTTCATGGCCACGGCGGTCGGCGTAGCGCTCACCCTGCCCGCATGGCAATCGCTGCTCATCTTCGAGGCGCTCGGCTTCGGGCTGGCGCTGCCGTTCCTGCTGCTCAGCATATTCCCGCGTTCGTTGCGTTTCCTGCCCAAGCCCGGCGCGTGGATGGAAAAGCTCAAGCACCTTCTGGCGCTGCCGATGTACGCCTCCGTCGTCTGGCTGCTGTGGGTGCTGTATTTGCAGACCGGACTGGTCGGCCTCCTTACCGCCATCACCGGCATGATGTTCATCACGCTTTCCATCGGTGCGGCCCGCATCAAAAGCAGCCGGGGCGCGATTATCGCCGCCATGCTGATCGTAGCTGCCACCACCGGGTTACTCGGGCATCTCGAACCGCCCGGCATGGCCGTGCCCGCCG
>CAZBUX010000244.1:0-2684 GCA_964495185.1 uncultured Rickettsiales bacterium
GTGTAGCCCGTCAAATGCTTCGCGATTTCCTGCGCGGCGGCGTTGAGCGCGCGCACGTCGGGCATGCCGTCGGTATCGTTGCTCGGGGTGCCTACCGCGATGAACACCGCGTCGGCGCCGTTTACCGCCTGTGCGAGGTCGGTGGAGAACGAGAGCCTGCCTGCCTTGCGGTTGCTTTCCACGAGCTGCTCGAGGCCCGGTTCGTAGATGGGCATGATGTGCTGCTGGAGCTTGGCGATCTTGTCGCCGTCCTTATCGACGCACGTGACGTGGAAGCCGAATTCCGAGAAACATACTCCCGACACCAGGCCGACATAGCCGGTGCCGATTACCGCGATTTTCATTTATTCAAGTCCTGCTCGTTTAAATACCTGTTTCAATTCCTCGCGCATCGAATCGCGGGTTTCCTTGCGATCCAGCGCATAGGCCACGTTAGCGGCCACGAACCCGGTCAGCGACCCGCAATCGTAGCGCACGCCGTCGAAGCGGTAGCCGAACACGTCTTCCTTGCCGATCAGGGCGTTGATGGCGTCGGTCAGCTGGATTTCCTTGCCTGCGCCGGGCTTCTGGTTTTCGAGGATGCCGAACACTTCCGGCTGCAAAATATAGCGTCCGATGATCGAAAGCGTAGAGGGGGCTTTGTCGGGCTCAGGTTTTTCCACGAGGCCTCTGGCTTTCACCAGCCGCTCGTCGCCGGTTCTTGCCTTTGTGTCGTAATCGACGATGCCGTAGCTTTTCGTCTGCTCGCGCGGCACGTCCATGACGCCGAGCATGTTGCCGCCGCATTTTTCCTGCGCCTGCACCATTTGTTTCAGGCAGGGCACGCCGGAAAGTACCATATCGTCGGCGAGGATTACCGCGAACGGCTCGTCGCCGATCAGGTGGCGCGCGCACCACACGGCATGGCCGAGCCCGAGGGGCTCCTGCTGGCGCACCGTGATCACGTTGCCCGCGGGCGGCAGCCAGTCGCTCGTCTGCTCCAGCTCTTTCTGCTTATTCTTATTGGAAAGCACGCTTTGCAATTCGTACACATGGTCGAAATGGTCGGCGATGGCGTGCTTGTTGCGCCCGGTCACGAAAATGAACTGGTCGCAGCCCGCCGCGCGCGCCTCTTCAAACGCGTAGTGGATCAGCGGTTTATCCACCACGGGCAGCATTTCCTTTGGCATGGATTTAGTCGCAGGAAGGAACCGCGTGCCCAGCCCGCCTACGGGGAACACGACTTTACGAACTTTTTGCGTTCTTTTTTTAAACATAGGGGTTGCAGATAAGCGGAAACCGCAAAAAAGTCAAAAGATTTAGGGGATTAATAATGCGGCGCAGGGGTAAGTTTTGCCTTGACAGCGGGGGCTTTGCGTATATGTTATCTGCCTCTTAATTATAAGGAATGCGCTCATGGCCAAGAAAAATATCGTATTGATAAAGCTCGTAAGTTCGGCCGCCACCGGCTTCTACTACGTCGCTAAAAAGAACCCCAAGAAGCAGACGGAAAAGCTGTCCTTCCGCAAATACGACCCCGTAGTGCGTAAGCACGTCGTATTCAACGAAGCGAAAATCAAGTAGCCATGGCTTTCCTGATCGCTCCTGCCTTCGCGGCGGAAACCGGCGCTCCCGCCGCCACTGGCGACGCAGCCCAGCAGGCGCCAAGCGTTCCCTACGAGCTTTCGTCCGAAAAAATGATGATGGACAATCTGTTCATCCTCGCCATGCTTTTCTTCATTTTCTATTTCCTGCTCATCCGCCCGCAGCAGCGCCGCCTGAAAAAGCATCAGGAAGTGATGAAATCCCTGCAAAAGGGCAATAAGGTGGTCACCAGCGGCGGGCTGATCGGCACCATCCATAAATTCGAGGGCGAAGAAGTCGTCGTGCTGGAAGTCGCCCAGAACGTCAGGATACGCGTGGCCCGTTCGGCTGTTTCCGAAGTCATGGAAAACGCCGGCATCGGCGAAACCGCGAACGACAACTAATAGCCGTCCCCCGCGCCCGCGGGAATGACATAATACGAAGGGTCCGTCGATGCTTCACTTCCCGAAATGGAAAATCTTCCTTATCGTCGGCTCCTGCCTGCTCTTCGTGCTTCTTGCAATCCCGAGCCTGATCGGCGAGTCGGGGCGTAAAACGCTGCCGGAATGGATGCCGCATAAAGCCGTGAGTCTCGGGCTCGACCTTCAGGGCGGTTCGCAGCTTTTGCTCGAAGTCGATTTCAGCGCCTACCAGCGCGAGCAATTGAGTAATCTCGCCGACGAAATCCGCGTCAGGTTGCGCGCCGAGAAAATCGGCTACAAGGGGCTTTCCGTCAGCGAAGGCGCCGTGATGTTTTCCCTGCGCGAGGAAACCACCGCCGATATCGAAAAGACCCTCAATGCCGTAAACCCCGACCTTGATATTACCAAGGGGGACGGCATGGAATACTCGGTACGCTTTTCCGATAAATGGGTGCAGGCCAGCCGCCGCCAGGTCATCGACCAGTCGCTCGAAATCATCGACCGCCGCGTTAACGAAACCGGCACCAAGGAACCCATCATCCAGCGCCAGGGCGATAAGCGCATCCTGCTGCAGGTGCCCGGTCTGAGCAACCCCGAGCATCTGAAGGGCATCCTCGGCCGCACCGCGAAAATGACCTTCCACCTCGTCGACGAATCCGTATCCGGCGATGATATCGACCGCGGCATCGCCCCGCCCGG
>CAZBUX010000245.1:0-2683 GCA_964495185.1 uncultured Rickettsiales bacterium
TCGCCGTAATAGGCGTGCTCGCCGGTGGACGGGTTGCGCGTGAACGCCACGCCGGTGGCGCAGTCGCTTCCCATGTTGCCGAATACCATGGATTGCACGGTGACGGCGGTTCCCCACGATTCCGGTATGTCGTGCAGGCGGCGATAGGTGCAGGCGCGCGGGTTCATCCACGAGTTGAATACGGCGCTGATCGCGCCCCAGAGCTGCTCATGCACGGAATCGGGGAAGGGGCGCCCGAGTTCTTCGGCGACTTTGGCCTTGAACTGGGTGACCAGGTCTTTTAAGTCCTCGGCGGTGAGGTCGGTGTCGAGGTCGATCTCGCGGTCGGTTTTTTTCTGCTCCAGCATTTCCTCGAAATGGTAGTGGTCGAGCTCAAGCACCACGTCGCAATACATCTGGATGAAGCGGCGGTAGGAATCGTAGGCGAAGCGCTCGTTGCCGGTTTTCTTGGCTAACGCTTTCACCGTAACGTCGTTCAGGCCGAGATTCAGCACCGTGTCCATCATCCCCGGCATCGAGGCGCGGGCGCCCGAGCGCACGGATACGAGCAGCGGGTTTTCCCCGTCGCCGAATGTCGCGCCGACCGTCTGCTCGATCTGCGAAAGCGCATCTTTTACCTGCGTTTCCAGCGTTTCGGGGAGTTTTTTGCCGTTCTTGTAATACCCGACGCACACCTCGGTGGTGATCGTAAACCCCGGGGGTACGGGCAGGCCGAGCGAGCACATTTCCGCAAGGTTCGCGCCCTTGCCGCCGAGCAGCTCTTTCATGCTGCCTTTACCGTCAGCCTGTCCGTCGCCGAAGCTGTAGACGAGTTTTTCGGAAGAAGCCGTTTTGGGTTGTGCGTTGGTTTTCATAGTTATGCCGCTTTCTTTTGTTCCTTGGTGTCGCCTTCGATGAGGGCGAAGTTGGCGATGGTGTCCATGCTGTAACGTATGCAGGCCAGCAGGCGCAGACGGTTAGCGCGTAAGTCTTTATCTTCGCAATTTACCATGATCCTGTCGAAGAACTGATCAACTGGTTTGCGCAGCGTAGCCAATAATTTCATGGCATCGGCGTAATTTTCATCACGGCACAACTCGTCAATCTTGAATTGTCCGTTGTTTAGTGCGGTGTGCAGTTCTTTTTCCGCGTTATCTGGTAAAAGGAGGTGATTCACCTCTTTGCTGTAAGTGGTTTTATCCTTCTTTTCTTCGATCGACAGAATATTCGCCGCACGCTTATAACCTGAGAGCAGGTTGATGCCATCTTCGGTGTCGAGGAATGTCTGTACTGCTTTGGCGCGTTTGACAATCCGCACCAGATCATCATCCCCATTCGCCACCACCGCCTTGATCACATCGTTGCGAATGCCCTGATCCTTAAGCTGCACGATCAGGCGGTCGATGAAGAAATCGTAGAGCATCTGTGTGAGGTTTGCCGGCACGGCTTCTTCCAGCTCGGTGCAGGCCGATGCGTTGACGGTCAGGTATTTACCGACTTTATGCGGGTCATGCAGCCTGGCTTCGGTGGATTTCGAGAGTTTTTCCTGCGACATGGCCAGCGCGATGTCTTTTGCCGGAACCGCCGCGAAGCAGGGCTTGAGCGGCAGGCGGATAGTATTTTCCAGAATGATACGGATGACCCCGAGCGCGGCGCGGCGCAGCGCGAACGGGTCTTTCGATCCGGTCGGCTTTTCGCCGATGGCGAACATGGAAACGAGCGTATCGAGCTTGTCGGCGAGCGCCACGCACACGGAAACCGGAGCGGTCGGCACGGCGGAAGAGGGGCCGAGCGGCAGGTAGTGGTCGCGGATGGCGTCGGCGATTTCCGCGCCGAGTTTTTCATGCTGCGCGTAGTAGCGGCCCATGACGCCCTGCAGATCGGGGAATTCGCCGACCATGCCGGAAATGAGATCGGCCTTGCAGAGTTCGGCGGCGCGGCTTACCTGCGTTTTATCGGCTTTCACGCTATCTGCGAGCGCGACAGCCAGCGTTTTGATACGCGAAACCTTATCGGCCACCGAGCCGAGCTTGGCATGGTAGGTGACTGTGGCTAAGCCTTTGGCCATATCGTCCAGTTTTTTCTTGCGGTCCTGATCCCAGAAGAACCGTCCGTCGGCTAATCTTGCGCGCAATACGCGCTCGTTACCCGCGATGATGGCTTTGCCCTTATCGTCGGTCACCATATTGGACGTGATGAGAAAGGTATCGGAGAGTGAGCCGTCTTTGTTCTCCAGCGCAAAATATTTCTGGTGGGCACGCATCTCGGAGACGAGCACTTCCTTGGGCAGGTCCATGTAATTTGCGTCGATCTTCCCGGCCAGCAGCACCGGCCATTCGACCAGCCCCGTGACTTCCTCTAGCACATCGGGGATCAGCTTCAGGCCTTTATCGCCAGCGATTTTTTCGGCTTGCTTAAGAATATTCTCGCGGCGCTTGTCGCGGTCGGCGATGACATGGGCCTTTTCCAGCAGGGATTCGTAGTCGGCTGCATTGGTAACGGTGATTTCCGCCGGAGCGAGGAAGCGGTGGCCGCGCGTGGTGTTCCCGGCTTTCACGCCTGCGAATTCCACCGGCACTACTTTGCCGTCGAAAATGCACAGGATCGAGTGCAGCGGACGCACCCACGACGTTTCGCCGCTGCCCCAGCGCATGGATTTGGGCCACGGGAAGCTGGCGAGAATTTCCTCGATGACGGTTTTCAG
>CAZBUX010000246.1:0-2627 GCA_964495185.1 uncultured Rickettsiales bacterium
GCAGGCTCATGAAGACGGTGAAGGCCCAGGGGAAGATGATCACCGCGATGATGAATGCGATCAGCCCCCACAGCGTATGCTTGCCGAAAGTGACAAAGCGCGTGTAACGGGCGAGCGGGGTCATGCGGTTATGCGATACCCGCCCGCAGGCAATCGTGGATATGGAGGATACCCACCGGAACGCCGCCATCCACCACGAACAGGCTGGTGATGCCGCGTTCGTTCATAACGCCGAGGCCTTCAGCGGCCAGCGCCGTGGAGCGAATGGTGACGGGGCTTGCTTTCATGACGGCCTGCGCGGATTTTTCCAGAAGCGACGGCTCCATGTGGCGGCGCAAATCGCCGTCGGTGACGATACCGGTCAGGCGCCCCCTTGTGTCGACCACGCCCGCGCAGCCGAAGCTTTTGGAGGTCATGACGAGCAATACGTCGCGCATGGGCGCGGTTTCGGGCACGAGCGGGAGCTGGTCGCCGCTGTGCATGAGGTCGGATACGCGGATGAAGGCTTTGCCGAGCTTGCCGCCGGGGTGGTAGACGGAAAAATCCTCACGGGTGAAGCCGCGGCGTTCCAGAAGCGCCACCGCCAGCGCGTCGCCAAGCGCAAGCATCATGGTGGTGGAGGTGGTCGGCGCGTCGGTGGGCGAGGCTTCGGGCACGGGGGGCAGCACCATGGCAATGTCGGCGGCCTCGACGAGCATGGAGCCGGAGCGGCGCACCATCGCCACCAGCGGGATGGAGAAACGTTTGCAATAGCCGATGACGTCGGCCAGCTCGGCGGTTTCGCCGGAGTTGGAAAGCGCCAGCACCGCGTCGTCCTTGCCGATCATGCCAAGGTCGCCGTGGCTCGCCTCACCGGGATGCACGAAATGCGCGGGCGTTCCGGTGGACGCCATGGTGGCCGCGATTTTGCGCGCGATATGGCCGCTTTTTCCCATGCCGGTGATGATCACCCTGCCCTTGATGTCCACAAGGCACGCCACCGCGCGCGAGAACGCACCGTCCAGCGAGTCCATCAGCGCCGTAAGCCCGGCGATTTCCTGCTTGAGGACGGCCTTACCGTGCTCGACGTCGGTGGCAGCGGAGATATCAGGCTTTTGTTGTGACGGTTTCAATGGCTTACTCCCTCATGTCATGTTGAGCGCAGCGAACATCCGAAGATCCTTCGCTACGCTCGGAATGACAAAATTAACTATGCGCGAAAAGATCGTCGTTTTCCCAGCCCGCGAGATCAAGCTCGGCGCGGTAAGGGAGGAAATCGCAGGCGGCGCGCAGCAACTCGGTGCGCTGCTCGCGACCTATCATTTCATCGAGCTTGTGGCGCAGGCGGTGCAGGTGCAATACGTCGGACGCCGCGTAATCGACCTGCTCGGCCGAAAGCGTGGCGCTGCCCCAGTCGGAGCTTTGCTGCTGCTTGGAGATATCGACGCCGAGAAGCTCGCGGCAGATGTCCTTATAACCGTGCTTGTCGGTATAGGTGCGGGCGAGGCGCGAGGCGGTGCGGGTGCAATAGACATTGGTGAGGCGAATGCCGAGATATTCGCGCATGATGGCAAGGTCGAACCGCGCGAAATGGAAAATCTTGGCGCGCTTGTGCTCGGTGAGCAGGCGCACGAGGTTCGGGGCTTTGTAAACGCCGCGCTCGAACTGCACGAGATGCGCGTCGCCGCGCCCGTCGGAAATCTGGACGACGCAGAGCCGGTCGCGCTTGTTGTTGAGCCCCATGGCCTCGGTGTCGACGGCGAGGTCGCCTTCAAGGGTCACGCTCGCAGGCAGGTCGCCCTTATGCAGATGATTGGTAATAACGAATCTCCTGTTGATGTTCATTAAAGACGGCGCATTCTAGCCTAATGCAACCGCTTGTCGCAACAAAGGATTTCTATCCCTTATACCACTGGTATCCATACGCCAGCGCCACGATGATGGCCAGCCACGCCGCCGCAAAGTTAAGCTTATGCTGGCCGGGAATATTGCGGCGCATAAGCGACATGCCAACAAGCACGAGCAGTATCAATGCGTAAATAAAATCGGCGGGGTTGGGATAATTCATAATACTATAAATAGCATTGCCAAGCGTGACTTTCACGGTTAATTTGCGGCGGAATTAACCCTTAAGAATTAACATGCATTATCTGGTCACGGGCGGCGCGGGGTTTATCGGCTCGCATCTGGTGGAGCGGCTGATCGGTCTGAAGCACAAAGTGACGGTGCTTGACGACCTTTCCAGCGGCAGGCGCAAAAATGTGCCCGCACAGGCCGCGCTCACGGTGGGCGATATCACCACTCCACATATATTCGATACGCTGGTGGCGGACGTGGACGGCTGTTTCCACCTTGCCGCCATCGCTTCGGTTCAGCGCTCGGTAAGTGAGCCGGAGCGCACTCATGAGGTGAATTTCGGCGGCACGAAGGCATTATTCGGCGCGATTGCGAAAAGCGGAAAAACGATCCCGGTCGTACAGGCGTCCTCGGCGGCGGTATACGGCGACTGCAGAACCATGCCGATTTCTGAAACCACGCCCCCTGCCCCCATCTCCGGCTACGGACACGATAAGCTGGCAGGAGAAACGCTTGGTACACCGGGCATCGCGCTGCGCTTCTTCAACGTATATGGCGAGCGGCAGGACCCC
>CAZBUX010000247.1:0-2614 GCA_964495185.1 uncultured Rickettsiales bacterium
GTAACAAGGTAGCCGTAGGGGAACCTGCGGCTGGATTACCTCCTTTCTAAGGAAGTCATTTATTTCGGCTTTCCCTGAATCATTCAGGTGACTGACCGATTAAAAGACTCATCTTACATAACACGCCGTCGCCTGCGCTTAGATGCTCTCTTCACAAATAGCCATGATAAAGGTCTCACAGAAATGTGGGACCTTTTTCTATGTCACACAATCTTCACTTCCGTGACAGGATAACTGCCGGTACGATTATTCTCAGCAACGATAATGTGCAGGTGCCACCTATGCCTAGAAAACCGATTGAACCGTCAACGCCACCCATCGAAAAGCCCGTTGGTAAAATTACAGCCATAAACATAGGTCACGGCCCCGCCTATCACTCAAGCGATGATTCCCACGTCGGAACATTCACTATCCAGGTGCTGACGACACCGCCAGAAGTCCATGATCGTGACAAGGGTGATAAGGATGTATTGAAAGCCCTTGAAGCGCGTTTTATTCGAGAAGGCATTACTCCGTGCGGCGCTCCGGCTGCATGGCATACGCATGACCCAATGCTGAGCGGCGGAATTATGAACCTTCCGTTAGCGCACAGGGAGCGCGCCACAGCCATCATCGGCAGCATCTTAGAGGAAAACAAGAAAATACGTACAACAGGCAATGCGCTCTGATCGCCGATTCAGGCTCAGGGTTAAAGGGTTCCCCGATATTCAGTCTGGCGCCATCATCTAATATAAGTTGATTATTTATAATATTTTAACCCTTTAAGTTGTATTTTATTCAAGGGCAATACAACTCGGAGGGTAGCATGTCTCGCAAAAAGCGTCAGTCCGCACGCACGTCACTTACACAGCTTATCGGCATCCTGCTTTATCCTTGGCATCGTAGATATGCGCCGCTTAATCGCGGCCACTCACAGGCACGACATTTTATTTGATTATAAAAGGAGAATGCCATCATGAGTCAAACATTGCCGCATGATATCCAGCCCATTCTTATTGTCGAGGATTGCGAAGACGATTACGACGCGGCGCGCCGAGCATTTTTGCGGGCCAATCTGCGTAACCCTGTGCAGCGCGCATCTTCAGGAAAAGAAGCGCTTGCCTATTTGCAGGATACTCAAAATCTTCTGCCGGGCATCATCCTGCTCGACCTGAACATGCCGGGCATGGATGGGCGAAAGACGCTGGAAGTCATCAAGCAAACCCCGCGCCTGCGCACTATCCCAGTGGTGGTGCTGACGACATCGAGCGACGAACGCGATGTGCAGGCCTGCTACTCTGTCGGGGCGAACACTTATATCCAGAAGCCGGTCGATTTCGATGGGCTGATCACTGCCATACGGCAGCTTAAGGAATACTGGTTCGAAATCGCATTGCTGCCAAAGGAGGACAGTCATGGCTGAGGTGTGCAGCATTCTCATCATCGACGACAGTGAAGACGACCGCTTGCTATACCGTCGCGCGCTGGCAGAAAGCGCCGATATTTCCTACGATATATCAGAAACCGAAGACGGCGACAGCGGGCTGGCCATAGTCACCCGAAGCCCGCCCGATTGCATCCTGCTTGATTATTCGCTCCCTGGCCGCAACGGCGTTGAAGTGCTGAAACTTATCCGGCGCAGCCAGCCATTCGTGCCGGTCGTCATGCTGACAGGGCAGGGCAATGAAGCCGTGGCGGTGGCCGCCATGCGTGGAGGGGCACAGAACTACATTGCAAAATCCAACATCACCCCGGAATCGATCCAACGCGTCATACGGGTCGCTATCGAGCATTGTTCGCTGGAAAAACGCATTCACGAGCAACGCAGCTCGCTGGAGATATTCACCCGCGCACTGGCGCACGACCTGAAAGAGCCGGTACGCACCATACGCTCATTCCTCGACCTGCTTGCCAATAGCGAAACGTTCTCTTCGACGGGGCAGGGGTATTTCAATTTCATCCAGAACGCCGCCAACCGTATGGATACTCTGATCGATACCGTTTATTTCTACACACGTCTCGATGGCGCCGCTGAACAGATCGGCCATGAAATATGCGATGTCGGCGGCGTATTGGAGGAAGTAAAGGAAAATATCGGCCAGCTTATAAAGGAGCGTCATGCCGTCATCACCAGCGACAAATTGCCGGAAGTCTGCGTCAACCATACGCAGTTGCTGGAGGTGCTGCAAAACCTGATTTGCAACGCAATACGCCATTGCCCGGGCGAACCCGCCATCCACATGCACGCCGACGACGCGGGGGACCATTGGCTATTGCGTGTCAGCGATAACGGGCAGGGCATCGACGAGCAATACCGCGACAAGGTATTCCAGCCTTTCAAACGCGGGAATCGCGGCAGCGAGCAGGGGCTTGGCCTAGGTTTGGCCATCTGCCGCAAGATCGTGGAGTCGCATGGCGGTAAAATCTGGTATGAATCAAACGCCGGAAAAGGCGCGACGTTTCTTTTCACCTTGCCTAAAACCGGCGTTATGGCGGCACAGCCTCACAAGCCGTTCGCCGCAGCATCACCCGGGGATGAAAACACGACGGAGGCACCGCTGGCCAACATCCTGCTGGTAGAGGACAGTGAAGCCGATATCGAACTTGCACGCATTATGCTGATCAACAGAGGAGC
>CAZBUX010000248.1:0-2558 GCA_964495185.1 uncultured Rickettsiales bacterium
TGGGAATTGTCGAGCGCGAGGTAGTTGCCGTCATTGCCGAAGCGGGTGAACAGGCTCATGACGCGGCGCTCGCGCAAAGAGTCGATCGGCGGGTTGGTCACCTGGCTGAAATTCTGGCGGAAGAAATGATGGAAGCCTCGGTGCTGGCTGGAAAGCACGGCCATCGCGGTGTCGTCGCCCATTGAGCCTATGGCTTCTTTCCCATCGGCGGCCATGGGGTGCAGAATGGTTTCGATTTCCTCATGCGTGCAGCCGGTGGCGAGTTGGAGGGCGCGCAGGCGCGCTGTGGGCAGTGGGCAGTGGGCTGTGGGCAGGGAAGAAATTTTTTGTCCACCGGCTGCTGACTGCTGGCCGCTGACCACTAAATCACTAAGCCGCACGATATTTCCCGCCCACTGACTATAGGGATATTGCCCGGCGAGGAGGTCTTTCAACTCACTGTCTTTATAGAGCCGCCCGGTTTTGAGGTTGATGCCGAGGATTTCGCCCGGCCCGAGCCTGCCGCGCTCGACGATCTCTTCGCCTGCGGTTTCCACCATGCCGGCTTCTGAGCAGACCATCACCACGCCGTCTGTCGTGGTGCTGTAGCGCATGGGGCGCAGCCCGTTTCGGTCCATGCCCGCGATCACCCATTCGCCGTCGGTGGCGGCGATGGCGGCGGGGCCGTCCCATTGCTCGGAAACGCTGTTTAAGCAACTGAACATGTCTTTATGCGCCTGCGGCATGTCGCTGATGCCGCTCCACGCCGGGGGAATGAGGATGATTTTCGAAAGGGGCAGGGGGCGGCCCGCGCGGGTGAGGATTTCCACCACCGAATCAAGCGCGCCGGTATCCGAAGTGTTTTCGGGAATGACCGGTGTGATGTCGGCCTCGAAGCCTTCGAAGGCGGGGCAGTGGAACGTGGCTTCGTGGCTGCGCATGAAATTGATGTTGCCCTTGAGCGTATTGATTTCGCCGTTATGCGCGATCATGCGGAAGGGCTGCGCGAGGTGCCACGCGGGGGCGGTGTTGGTGGAAAAGCGCTGGTGGAAGATGGCAAATGCCGACACGAAGCGCTCGTCGAGGAGGTCGGGGTAAAACGCCGTGAGCTGCTCGGCTTTAAACAGGCCTTTGTAAATGATAGAGCGTCCCGACAACGAACAGATATAGAAATCGTTGATAGCGCGGGCGCGGGCGGCTTTTTCGATGCGCTTGCGGATGATGTAGAGGTCGCGTTCGAATTCCGCTTCACCGCTGCCGGGCTTGCCCGCCACGAGTATCTGCTCGATCTCGGGGCGCGAGTCGTTGGCGATTTCGCCGATGACTTCGGATTTGACCGGCACCTGTCGCCAGCCATAAAGCCGGTAGCCGAATTTAAGGATTTCGCTTTCGACGATGGAGCGGCAGGTTTCCTGTGTGGCGAGGTTTTTCTTGGGCAAAAACATCATGCCGACCGCCAGTCGCTCGCCTTCGAGCTTGCGGCCCGAGCGTTCGATATGCTCGCGGAAGAAATCGAACGGTATCTGGATGTGGATGCCCGCCCCGTCGCCGGTTTTGCCGTCGGCGTCCACCGCGCCGCGGTGATACACTGCCTTCAGCGCGTTGATGCCCGCTTCGACGATGCTGCGCCTCGGCTTGCCGTCGATGGCGGCGATGAGGCCTACGCCGCAGGCGTCATGTTCGTTCTCGGGGTCATAGAGCCCGCTTGCGGCGAGTGTGGCCGCGCGTTCATTCCAATCCTCGCTCCACGACCATTTCACGCGCTAATACCCTCCGCGACAATCGGTGGAGGCGGCCTGCACCATGTCGGGCAGGAAGATGAGCGCGTAGACGGTTTCCTCATCGCTCCAGTATTTTTTGACCATTCTCAGGCGACGGCCATCGTCCTCATAGCAGGTGGTGTCCTCACCGCCGTAAACGGGATCGTCCGCCGAAAAGGCGCAGGAAAGCGCGTGGTCGAGCAGCGACTGCACGTCGCGCGGCTGGCGCTCGTACATTTCGCAGGCTTTCTGCTTGGCGTTGTCGAGGCAGGCCTGAAGCCCTTGCCCGGCGGCGATGCCGGCGTTGAAATTCGGGTCGCAATACGCGGCCATGAACCGGCCCGTGCCGTAGGGCTCTTCGTTTCCGGTCTGGCCGCGAATGCCGCCGTAAGGCGTGCGCTCACCGGGCAATCCGCGTGGCAGGCCGCTTTTTCCGAACGAGCTGCTGCCCTGACCCTGCCCCTGGCTTGGGAATTTCAGGTAATCGTGTTCATAGGTGATGTCGGGCTCTTTCATCGTGTCGTCCACCGACAGCGACATGTCGCGCATGCGCTGAGCGGCGGAGGCATCGCCGGCGGCCATGCCGAATATTGCCGCCATGACGAATAGACCGGTGCGCATCATGGGTATTCTCCCTTCTCCTTGCCGTTGATCACTTGTTTGGGCGTTTCTTCCGCTTTCGCTTCGGGTGCGGCGTCGCCTTTTTCTTCAGGCTTCGCTGCGGCTTTTTTCTTTTCTTCCTCGTCGAGCGCTTTCATGCACTGGCCTTCGGCGGCGAGGTATTCCTCGGTGAAGAAGAGCAGGGCGCGGGTTTCGGCT
>CAZBUX010000249.1:0-2556 GCA_964495185.1 uncultured Rickettsiales bacterium
GCGCGGTGCCCTTGCCGAAATGCGTGGTCATGCCGCCGAACGGGCGCTGGTAGATCTTACCTTCCGCGGTGCGCGAAAACGGCACGCCGTAATGCTCAAGCTCGATGATGGCGTCGGCGGCGTTTTTGCACATGTATTCGATGGCGTCCTGGTCGCCCAGCCAGTCGGAGCCCTTGATCGTATCGTAGAAATGCCAGCGCCAGTCGTCTTCGCCCATGTTGCCGAGCGCCGCCGAAACGCCACCCTGCGCGGCAACCGTGTGCGAGCGCGTGGGGAATACCTTGGTGACGCAGGCGGTATTCAAGCCAGCCGCTGCCATGCCAAACGTTGCACGGAGTCCCGCGCCGCCCGCGCCGACAACGACGACATCGTGATAGTGATCAATGATATTATATGCAGTTGTCATCAGCCGCCCGCCGCTACGTCAAGAAAATGAAGTTTGAGAATCGCCACGATACTGATCGCCGCGAACGTAAAACAGATAAAAGTATTGCCAAGCAGCAGCGTGTATTTCCAGAACGAGCCGTGGACGTAATCCTCGATCACCACCTGCACGCCGAGCTTGGCGTGGAAAAACAGGGCGGCGAGAAGAAGGCCCATCGCCACGGTGTTGACGGGCGACGCGAACCACGCGGCGACGTCGAGCACGCTCGGCGACAGCATGACGCTGACCAGCGAATAAACGAACCATACCGAAAGCGGGATGAGAGCCACCGCGGTGACGCGCTGCCACCACCAGTGGGAAACGCCGTGATGGGCGGAGCCGAGGCCTTTGACCTTGCTTATGCCGCTGCGTAAATCGGATTGCTTCATGGCGCTACTACCATTGCTGAAGAAATGAAACCCCATGTGAATACCGCCATGAGCACGGTGAAAATAATGACCATCCAGCCGGAACGGTTCGTCTGGGGGATGGTAAAACCCTTGCCCATGTCCCAGAACAAATGGCGGATGCCGTTGGAGAGATGGAAATAAAACGCGAGCGTCCAGCCGAACAGCGCCGCCTGCCCGATATCGGAGGTGAGGCATTCATGCAGCTTCGCGTAATTCGCGGGCGCATAAGCCACCACGTAGAGCCACCCGGCAAGCAGGGGCGTGCCGAAAAACAGCGCGAGGCCGCTTAAACGGTGCGTAATCGACAGCACCGTGGTGATCTGCTTGCGGTATATGGTAAGATGCGGAGATGTAGGGCGATTTTTGACGGTCATGGGATACACGGTATGGAATGGGACGCGTTTCTTTATAGCGCGGCTGAACGGATTAGCTATAAAAAATTTAGGGGGTTGGAGAAAACTTACTGGATATTAAGCGTTGGCAAGTTATTCTGTTAATATTGATTATAATATAACAAAAAAGCAGGATCCCCTCCCCCAATGAAAAAAATCCTCACCAGCGATATTTCCATCGCAGATTACATCGTCGAACTCGACGGCAATGCAAAATTGCAGGCGATGGCGGAAACGCTCGGCATGAAGCCCGACGGCAAGCTTAGCATCACCAAGGACCAGTTCAACGCATTGCTTGCCACGGCGGGCGAATGCGGCGTTATCATCACTCCCGGCGGCTCCTCGGCGAACGTAATGGCAACGCTCGGCAAATTGCTGGAAGGAAAAGTCCACGGCGATTTCATCAGCGCCACGGGGCGCGAGGAATTCGCCGACCAGATTCGCACCGACCTGAAAAAATCCAATGTGACGCTGCTGCCGAAACATTTGAACCCGCCGGAAGACAACACCGTCGAAACGGCGCAGTCCTTCGTGCTGCTTTACCCGAACGGCAAGCGCTCCATCGCCACCTACCCCGGCAACGCGGGAAAATTGCTCAAGGCGGACATGATCACCGACGACATGGTGAAAAACGCCGACGCCATGCTCATACAAGGCTCGTTGTGGCAAAAGCTGGACTGGGATTTCACCGATAAGCTGCTCGACCTGCGCGCCAAGCACAAAAAAGAATTATGGCTGGCGCTGCCGACCCACGCCCAGTTCGGCGCCGATAAGAAAGACCATTTCGAATGGCTGCTGCCCAGCTCGAACGTGGTGATGGCCAATATCGGAGAGCTGGCGCGCGTCACCGGCATCGTCGGCAGCAAAGTCGAGGAAAAGGATATCACCCCGGCACAGCGCGCCGAAGCGCTTAACATACTGCAACAGGCGTTCCAGGAACATTTCCACGACAAGCACCATTTCATCGACAACAAGCAGCAGGTGGGTTTCATCACCATGGGCAAGGAAGGCGCGGCGGTGGTCACCTACGATAAAATCGAATACGTGCAGGCCGCCAAAGACCCGGAAGGGAAAATAAACACGCTCGGCGCAGGCGATACGTCGTTTGCAGGGTTCCTCGCCGGGCATGTGCAGGGATTACCGCCGAAGGAATGCGCCGAGATCGCGATGGAACTGGCGGGCGCGAAGCTGAAAGTCAACGGCCCCCGCCTGCGCGACCCGCAAATGGCGCTTCACCATCAGGCGCCGGAACTGGCGGAAAAACTGCTAGGACCGAAGGGCGCTCACCACAGCAAGTCGGTGCGGGCTTTCTAGCTTTCCGTCTTTCAGC